>JANYCE010000271.1 GCA_025360445.1 Betaproteobacteria bacterium | reverse complement strand
CCTTACCTACAACGACGAACGCACGAAGGCCAATCTGTTCGCGACGCTCGGTCCGCGTGCCACGCCCGGCATCATGCTGTCAGGCCACACGGACGTAGTGCCGGTCGACGGCCAGAGTTGGGACAGCAATCCTTTCGAGGTGGCGCAAAAAGACGGTCGTTTATACGGGCGCGGTACGGCCGACATGAAAAGTTTTGTGGCCATCGCGCTCGCGTTGGCGCCCGAATTTGCGCGCAGAGGACTTAAGACGCCGCTGCACTTCGCATTTTCATACGACGAGGAAGTCGGGTGCATCGGCGTAGGCCGGCTCATTTCCGATCTTGCGCATGCGGGTATCAAGCCCAAGTCGTGCATCGTCGGCGAACCGACGCTCATGCGGCCGGTGATCGCGCACAAGGGAAAAAAAAGTTTCCGCTGCAATGTGCGCGGGCTGACCTGCCATTCGGCGTATGCGCCGGCAGGCGTCAACGCGGTCGAGGCAGCGGCCGAAGCGGTGGCTTACCTAAAGTCGATGGCGCGCCGTCATCGCGACCACGGCCCGTATGATCGCGGCTTCGACGTCGCGCACACGACTGTTCATACGGGCGTGATGCGCGGCGGCACCGCGCTCAACATCGTGCCGCATGAATGCACGTTCGATTTTGAATTCCGCCATTTGCCAGGTGATGATCCCGATGCATTGCTCGCTGAATTCACGAATTATTTCGAAACGCAGCTATTGCCCGAAATGCACGCCGTAAATCCTTCTACAGGCTTTACGATCACGCCCATGTCTGCACTGCCGGCACTCGACAACGGCCCCGAAGTGGAAGTCGTGGGTCTGGCGCAGGAGTTATCGGGCAATGACGACTTCGGCAAGGTCTCCTTCGGCACCGAGGGCTCGCAGTTTCAGCGCGCGGGAATTCCAACCGTCGTGTGCGGACCCGGCTCGATCGAGCAGGCGCATAAGCCAAACGAGTACGTCGCGCTCGAGCAAGTCGTGAAATGCGAGCAGTTTTTGCGGCGGCTGATGGACCGGATGTGTGAGAAATAGTGAAAGCCGAACATCCGTCTGAAATTGTCGCGCCCTTTGGCGTGACCGTGACGCTGCGTTACGCCGATCGTTGCCATGAGTGGTTCGCCTGGGCCGGCGTCGGAACTCTAGCTCGTTAGCGCAATATACGTAGCATCGTCCTGATGCTCGCGCTCGAATTGTAAAAAATCGAAATAGCCGCAATGCGGCTGATCCGGATAATTGCGGCACAGACCCGGCCGTGCGTCGTAGATCGTGCACTGGCGTTTCTTGGTGTCGAAGAACGTGCAGATCTTGCCGAAAAGCTCGTCCTTCTGATGGCGCAGCGTGCGCACTTTGGAGTCGCGATAGTATTTCGTGAAGCGGTCCTCGGCCTGCTGGTAGGTAACGTCGAAATGCTTGGCGAGCCGCGCAACGTCGCGCTTACCGACTTCGATCAGATCATAGCTGCAGCAGTAGCCCGGGCATTTGAGGCAATCGTAATGGACGCGGGATTTGGCGGTGGATGCGGATTGCTTGACGATAGGGATGACGCGGTGCTGTTTGGGCATGACTCTCTACGGTAGATGGACGCGCGCTGTAATTTCGGCGCGCAGGTGATTGTACGGCAGGATGCGGCGCACAAACCAAGTGAACACGCCGAGGAGCACGCACACGAGTCGGCGCGCATGAGCTGGGCGCGCCTGCTCAAGCGCGTTTTCAAAATTGATGTCGAACACTGTCCGCAGTGTGGCGGCGACTTGAAGATCATCGCCGCCATTGAAGATCCCGCCGTGATTGTCAGGATACTCACGCATCTGCGTTTGCGCTGCGCGCGCGCCACCGCGTTCACCGGCGCACCGGCTCGACCTGTTTCAGGCGGCCTGACTCGCGAAAAAAACGGTTCTGCGATAGGTGGCTGGTGATCCGGCTTGGTTGGTGCTCGCGCACGTTTTCCTGCGGTCTCGCTCAAGTGCGGCAGTAGTCGGTGCGGACCCAGTTGCGCGGAAAACGTGGGCCGCTGATGCCCGGCCTGCCGTCGGCGATGCGTTTGAGCAGGTCCCGCACTTCGGTATCGAACGAGGCCAGGGCGCGCGCACTGCGCGATCCGCGGTGGCCGCCGGTGTCGTCGAGGTCGACGAGTTTGGCTACGGGAATGTGCTGTGCTGCTTCGAGCACGCCGCCTTCGCGCGCCGGGTGCAGTTGGTCCTGGCAGTTCGGGAACAGCAGGACGCGGGCGCGGATCGAACGGGCTGCAGCCGCGAGATCGCCGTTAAATCCGGGGGTCTCGCCGATGTTGTGGCTTTGTATTGCCCAGCTGCGGTAGATCCAGTCGCGCGCCTGCACAGAGCCGCCCACCGTCTTGGCGTCGGCGGCGAATGACGCGTGGACCTCTTCGCGCGTTGTAAATTGTTCTTCATAGCCTGCGGCGGATGCTCCAACCACGCTCTGGATCTGCAGGCCCACGCCGATGCCGGTCCGCGGCGGATCGTCGCTCGGGTAGTCTCCATTGCGCCATTTCGGATCGATCATGACCACTTGCCGCACCGCTTCCCAGATGAAATTCCCCTGACGGTTGGCCCTCGCCATAGGGGTTACGGGAATGACGGCGTCCATGAAGTCAGGATGACTGACGGCCCATTGCATGGACTCTATTCCACCCATGGAGCTTCCCGCGACCGCGACCAGGTGCTTGAGGCCCAGGCATTCCGTGAGCATGCGGTGCTCGGCGTTGACCATGTCGCGGATGTTGAAGCGCGGGAAAGACATGTTCAGACCCGAGCGAGTGGGGGAAGTCGTCGCGATCGGGTCGATCGACGCAACGCCCAGCGTATCGGGCTGAACAATGAAATAGCGTTTGGTATCGAAGGCTTTGCCCGGCCCGGCCCAGTAGGTCTGGCTCGCGCGGTTACCCTGCAAGCCGTGAATGGACAGGATCGCATTGCTTTTCGCTGCATTCAGCGTGCCGTGCGTCAGGTAGGTCATGCGAAAGTCGCGAATGACTTCGCCGCTTTCAAGACTCAGATTGCCGAGCTGACAAGTCTGAACGGGGGATGTCTGGCTCAGTGCGGGCAAGGCCGACAGGGCCGTGCACAGCAGAGCCAGCGATGCGGCGCGCAGTGAGGTTTTCGTTCTGATGCAAACTCTGTCAGTCATGGGAAAGCCTCCAGATGGAACTGCAATGGGTATTCGCAAACCGTAACATGTTACTCCGGCAGCGTTGGTTGCCGGTTGCCGCTTCCGGCGCGCTACGCATTCTGTTCGCCGCTCATCCCGAGTTGCTCACGCCGGTGCTGCGCATCATCCACTGCGTCATCGCGACGTTTCTGCTCAAGCAAGCGGGGCTGAAATGCGCAACAGCCGACACCTGCACGGTCACCCTCCATCGGATATCACACGCATCAGCGCGCTCGACACTCCTCTCTCCCTTGGGGAGAAAGGTCGGGAGTGAGGGGGGGGGCGCAGGGTCAACGAGGGAGTCACAGTCAAGTCACAGGGTCAGGTCTTTCATTATCACACCGAAGCCGCTATGATTCCCGCCCATGGCCAGACCTCTCCGACTCGAACTTGCAGGCGCGCTGTATCACGTCACCTCGCGCGGTGACGGACGCGAGGACATCTTCCTGTCCGATGAAGATCGCGCAGCGTGGCTCGACACGCTGGCCGAGGTCTGCAAGCGCTTCAACTGGGTGTGCCACGCCTACTGCCAGATGACCAACCACTATCACGTGGTCATCGAAAGGAAGTCCCG
>JANYCE010000236.1 GCA_025360445.1 Betaproteobacteria bacterium | reverse complement strand
CTGTTTCAGATAGCTCGCAACAAGGTCTGCGTTCAACGTGCGTCCCTGTATTGCAAGCTCATTGCCTGCGATATCAAAACCCGTAAGCCACAGGCCACTGACATTCTGGCGCGAGAACGCGCGCATGTAATCGGAGAACCCGTCAGTATTGCCGACGGCCCCGCTCTTCAGGGTATCGATTACGTCCTGGCGGCCTTGCAATTGCGCATCGAGCGCGCTGAGTTCCGCCTCAAGCGCGGCATTGGGTTTTTGTTTGGCCAATTCACCCGTTAATCTGGCAACGTCGGCGGTCAATTGTGTATGCGTGCCGCTTACGCTCTGGGCCGCAGTCTGCACTCGCATGAGTTCGCGATCCTCGAAAATTACGATCAGCGCTGCTATCGCTAGCGCGATGCCTGCTCCGTAGAGCATTGCGCGCGCTGAGGTAAACGAGAAACCCTGCCTGCGAAAGATCGGGTTGAATAGATTGATTTGCTGGCTCATGCGGCCGCCTCTTCGCGCAAGGCCGCGCCGATGGCCGCCATACATTGCGACTGGCGTTCGGGATGCTTGAGCTCCGGGATCAGCGGAAAATCCAGCGCAGAGGCAAGGTCGATCGTTTCCACGGGTATCGATATGTTGGGCGCAAGGTATTCGTGCAAGCCGATACCGTGTGGCAGAGGCGCCAACAACAGCTTGGCAACCGGTACGTAGTGATATTGCCGGTCGAAGTGATCGAGGGACCGCTGCACTTCAAGCCCGACGCGTTCAAAGTACTGATTGCGGCGTTCAGTGTCGGGATCAAGCAACTGGTTGAGCGTAATGTCGATACGCCGGGCCAGGTACAGTTCACCGCCGCGTGTGAACGTGAGCATGCCTTCCTTTTCGTAGAAGGAGACCATTGCAACCCCGCGGCCTTCCGGCTCGAATAATGCAGCGACGTTGCGTTGCGCGAGATCGGGAATATCGATGGCCTCGAGCGGGACGGCGGCCGCGTTAAATAGTTTGACGCAGGCCTCGATCGCGCTGTTGCGCGCCGTCACTGCATATACCTGATGATTGCGGCCGGGAGAATTGTCGCCACCCGGGATGTCGAGCACGTCGATGGTGGCGGTGTCGAGCGGATAATCGATGACGTCTTTGACTCGCCAACGCACCGCTGCCTTTAATTCGGCTGCGGGCACATTCGGCGCCTCCACCTGATTCATCTGGTAGTCGTCGTTTTTAAGCAGCGTCGTGCAATGATACTGATCGAGTTTGAGCTCTTTGCGCAACCGTGTGAGCGTTTCGGTATAGGAACCTTCGCGGCGATACGTATCGCACAGCACGACTTCCGGCTTACGATTAGGCGCGCGCGTCACGTGGACAAGATCAACGTGATCCGGGTGCATGCCGAGCGCGAGCCACCCCGGCTGCTTTTTTCGCTTCGATATCCAGCCCATTTTGTCGCGCCCTAGATAAACTGGTGGAAACTAAATTAACGTGCCGCCGTTGTCAATATTTTAACGTGCCGTACCGCTACAGTCGTGCGCAGATGACTCAGAAATTTTCCCGCTGATAAATGAACTTGTCGCTGCTGCGGTAAATGCCGAACGTCGCGCGCGCCGTCGGGTCGCTCGCAAAGGTTCCCGGCGGCGTGCACCAAAGTCCCTGTAGATGCTGCCGGTTGGTCGCGGTGCTGGCCGGCATGCCCGCAGTGCACGAAGCACCCGCCGTGCCGCCCGTTAGATTCACCGAAACGTCAACGCTGCCTCGGGTTCCCGCGCCGGATGCCGGCAAACGCAAACTGCCTGCCCCCGACACAAATGTCCCGCCCACCGTTGGCGCGCCAACCACGAACCCTGCGGGTTGCGGATTGCCGACTGCGACATTACTGGCGGTCAATGTCGTGCAGTTATCCAGTGTATTGGTTAAAAACCCGTTGCCGTTCCAGTATTGAGCCGAAATTGGAATCGGCATCGAAATTAACTGCGATCCACTCGCGTTTTGCAGCCGCAATCGACCGAAGCGCATGATGGTGGTCGTCGCCCCCAATTGCCTGGCGTCGCAGTTTACGGCGGTCACGCAGTTGCCGGTGGTTGCAGCATTCATGTCGCGATTTGCAATTACTGCGCCGTCTGCATCGATCGCTTTAGCCCCGATGGCAAGCGCATCGTAGCTGCCGTCGGGAACAGCTGCGCGAGCAAAGCGCGAGGTCGGACTATTGATGAGATATTGTCCGCCCGCCCAAGTCGACGGAATCGTCGTCATGCGCGCGCCCAGATCGACGCCGGCATTGGCGTTTTCGGCGACGAGCGTTACCGAAGTAACGGGGTACGCCAATGCGCCCGCTGAGTAATTGGTCGTCAGCGTATTATTCTTTCCCTGCGCTTGCAGCGTAAAAGCGAGATTGAGCGCGGTTTGATCCATGTACGTGAACGCCCCCCCGCAAGCGGCGATCAGCGTAACCGCCGTCAGCGTGAAATGGTCTGGATAAAAGCGCCCGACGACTCCGCTGGCGCCATTCAAGCTGATGCCGGAATTGAGATAGTTCGAAGCGTCCGCGCGCAAGGTCGTGCTGCCGACCTCGCTATAAGTGAGGTTAGCAACCGTTGCGGCACCACCGGCAAAACCAGCCTGAGCGATGGCTACACTGCCGCCGAGCCCGCCGGTGGTGCCTGCAGCCGGCGTGATTGGCGTCGTTGCGGACAACGTAGTTGCCCACTGATAGGAAGGCGCCAAGCCGTTGTTCGT
>JANYCE010000206.1 GCA_025360445.1 Betaproteobacteria bacterium | reverse complement strand
TTTTGTAGGGGACCTGATGCCCGCCGCGGGCTCGCCGGGTGTCGACGCGACCAATCGACAACGCGATGCTGCTCAGTCCGACGAATATCAGCAGCACAAAATAGCCGCTGGCCTTCAGATCGCGAATCAAATCAATCTTGCTTTCATGTCGGCCGGTCTTCTTGTTGATTGCCTAATGCGAGAAGACCGTCTCCATGGCAAACAGAACCTTGTTTTGCTTTGCCACTTGCACGAACGCCTGAACACCGGCCTGCGCGACACCCATCCAGGCGGTGTCAGTATCTCTGAGCTTTTGCGCCCAGTCGGGGAGCCGTGTATGGGGTGGCTTCGGTTCGGGAAGAATCGAAAGCATCATCCGGTCCGCGTTGATCAAGGGGATCTTCAGCGAATCGGCAAGCACTTCGTACCACAGCGTGGATTTTCCGGAACCGTTGTGGCCGGCGAGAATGATCGCCAGCGGCTTTCGCGCACGTTCCTGCTCTACCTTGATGGCCCTCAGCGCGTTGCGGATGGCAGGATCGGCCATTGGGTGCTAGGCTTTTTTGAAGCGCCCCTGCACAAACTGGCCGCGCACTCTCTGGCCACGTAACGTGCGAATGACCAGTTGAGGATTTCTGCTGTCTGCGAAATACGTTGGAACTTCCGGATCGACCGGCAGAGAAACACCTGTCACACTCATCTTCCTGCCGATGATGGTCAGCACGGTGTTGCTGGATTTGATGTATTGGCCGGCGTTCAGCGTGCGGCTTGTGTCGATCACCACTGGCACCTGGATCGACCGTGGGCTGATTTTCGCCGAGGCTTTGGATGTATGTTTTTTGACCATGGCAGTCATTATTTCAGGTTTCAACGTTCTGATCATACAACGATCATTGTCAAACCGCTACGGACGTTCCCGCAGTCAGGGCTTCCGACAGCCCCTCATCTTAATCCACTCGTTCGTGGTGAGCCTGTCGAACCACGAACACGCCGGCCCGGCCCCCGGCTAACGCGGCACCACGATAAACCCGCTGTGCGGTTCGCCGTAAACCGTGATCGCGCCGGCGGCGAAGTGCGCGGCCACTAGCGCGCATAGCGCGGCGTCGATCGTGTCCATTACCGCGCGCGGCGGCAGGGTGATGCCGGCTGCGGCGAGCAGGGCGCTGCGATCTTTGCGTTTGTTCTTTGCGGAAACGATGGTGCCGCGCAGCGCGCAGGTGATCGCATGCGGGAAGGTCTCGAAGCAGGCGGGTTGCGCCGGATCAACAGCACCGCCGGCGTATAGCGGATAGTCCGCTTCGAGCCGCGCGAACAATTCCGCGCCGGCCAGCATCCACTCGTAGTGCTTATCAGTTCGCGCCTGCGCTGCCGCCAGCGTTGGCGTGGAGAAGCATCCGATTTTCCGCGCCTTCAGTTCGCGCTCAGCGGGGCGGGTGCTTCCGGTGCAGCACCAGCGGCAGGGTGCATCGATTCCTATGTATCGCGCGCCGATTTCGCGGCACCACGCAGCGATTGCCGCAGAATCGCGGGACGTTATTTGCGCCAGCCACGCGCCGTCGCGCAGCGCGACGGCGTGAAAGCCTTTGCGCTTGCCACCGACATCGACGCCGGCCACGGTCAACGGTGTTCGCGGCGGAGACATGACTCAGTCAGGGGCGGCGAGTTTTCCGGCCACTGCAGTCTTCCACATTTCAGTGGTGGAGTAGCGTTCGTTGACTCTCAATTTGCGTGAGATAAGCATTGCTTGCGTTATTATCTGTAACAGTCGTGATTATAGTTGTAACCCGCCTGGGGAGGCCCCTTGCCGTTATCCTGGAATGAAATTCGTGACCGCGCTGTTACATTCTCTGCAGAGTGGCGGCATGCCGAGTCGGAAGACGCCGACGCCAAAACATTCTGGGACGAGTTCTTTAAGGTCTTCGGTGTCGATCGCAAGCGCGTTGCCACGTTCGAGAAGCGCGTCAAGAAGCTCGACGGCAAGGACGGCTACATCGATCTGCTGTGGAAGGGCATGCTGCTGATTGAGCACAAGTCGCGCGGCAAGGACCTCGACCGTGCTTATAAGCAGGCCACCGATTATTTTCCCGGCATCAAAGATCGCGATCTGCCGAAGTACATTCTCGTCTCGGATTTCGCGCGTTTTCGCTTGTTCGATCTCGAAACCGGGCGCGAATACGAATTCAAGCTCT
>JANYCE010000136.1 GCA_025360445.1 Betaproteobacteria bacterium | reverse complement strand
TCCTGTTGATTACCGTCATGTTCGCAATGATTTATAAAATCATGCCGCGCGCAAATGTCGAATGGCGCGACGTATGGATCGGCTCCATTGCGACCTCGTTGCTGTTCGCAATAGGAAAATTCTTGATCGGCCTTTATATCGGCAAGAGCGCGGTTGCCTCCGGATTCGGCGCTGCCGGCTCGTTAATCGTGCTGCTAATCTGGGTGTTTTACTCCGCGCAGATCTTCCTGCTTGGCGCAGAGTTCACCTGGATATTCGCTCATCGTGCGGGTTCGCGCCGCGGTGAAGAGCGGCCCAAAGCCATCGTCCGCCCGGCCGATGCTCCGGCATGAAGGCGGCCGCGGCACCTGCCCGTCTACTGCGCAAGGCCGGTGTTGCGGTGCTGCGTCCGCTCGACGGGCAATGGCAAGGTTTGATGTTGCGTGCGTATCGCAACTGGGGTTTTGCCAAGGGTGAGATAGAACCCTGGGAGGGCCCTCTCGATGCAGCTGTACGTGAGGTCGAGGAAGAAACCTCGGTCAACGATCTGGATTTTTGCTGGGGCGACGTATTTATGGAAACGACCCCGCGCACCGGCCATAAGCTCGCGCGTTACTACATTGCGGTGTCCCCTGAGGCGCGCGTGTTTCTGCCGGTCAGCGCCGAGTTGGGGCGGCCCGAGCACCATGAATTTCGATGGGTCAGCTTCGAAGCGGCGCGGGTTTTATTGACCCCGGCGCTGCAACCGGTGATTGACTGGGCGGCGCACATCGCAGAAATGCCGCACGTTCCTCGTGATGTTCTGCGGGCCCCGCCGGGGCGCCGCGCCGGCGACCGCGCATGATGCACACGTGCACCAAATCAAGAACCATCGCCCGGCCCTGCCAACTCAATCGACAGCCAACGAAAAGGATTCATGATGCGCATGCTCATTACCAATGACGATGGTGTTTACAGCCCCGGCATCACCGCTCTGGCCCAGGTGGCTGCGACGTTCGGCGAAGTAAGAATCGTCGCGCCGGACGTAGAGCGGTCGTCGGCGGGCCAATCGATCACCGCTTCGCGGCCGCTTACCTACAAGCGCACGCTGGGCACCGACATTGAAACCTATCGCGTCAATGGCACGCCGTCGGATTGTGTCGCGCTTGGTGCGCATAACTGGGAGAAAGTCGACGTTGTGCTGTCCGGCATTAATCTCGGCAGCAATCTCGGTAATGCAATGTGGCACTCGGGTACGCTGGCAGCGGCCAAACAAGCGGCGCTCTTCGGTTTGCGCGGAATCGCATTCAGCACTCCCAGCACCGATACAGAACCTGATTTTTCGGTGCTCAAGCCGTGGGTGTCCGTCGTGTTGAAATTGTTGCTCGATCTGCCGGACGCCTGTCTGCTAAACGTCAACCTGCCGGCGGGCATGCCGCGCGGCATCTTGTGGACGCGCCAATCGGTGCGTCTTTATGATGGCAAGGTGGTTGCCGCTAAAGATCCGATGGGTAGAAGTCATTTTTGGTTCACGGTAATTCCACTGGAAAAATCCGAAGAGGGCACCGACCGCCATGCTATCGAGCAGGGCTATGTGTCAATCACGCCGTTGCGACTTGATATCACCGACTATGAGCAACTCGCAAAAGCAAAGAGCGAATTTGCGTTCGACAAGATCACGTTCGATTTAAAACCTTAGCCTGAGGTACCGGCCAAGTCTAATCAGCGTGTCCACCGGCGCATCGCACGAAGGTCTGAGAAGCTCCGCGTAATTCAGCCCCGTGCAGCCCCTCACGGTTGCGGTCAACTCGCCTGTATCACTGCGCAGGCCACCCGCGCGCCGGCATTACCCGTCGGCTGCGTCTTGTAATCATCCGGATCGGCATGGACGATGAGGCCGCGGCCGACGATGCTGCCGGCGCCGGGCGTCACGCTGATCATCGGTATGTCGACGTTAATTCCGGCGCGGCCGGAACTGTCCGCCCTGAGCGAAGGAAGATCGCCTGCGTGGTGCTCGGCGCTCGTCTGGTGGCCGTGCGGTTTGCCGAAAGGATTGAAGTGTCCTTTCGTGCTCATGCCGTCGCCGGAACTGCAGTCGCCGGCTTCGTGGATGTGAAACCCGTGTTCCGCGCCAGGCTTGAGACCCTGGACGTCCACGACGACGCGCACCTTGTCGCCAACTTGCGTGAAGGTCGCCTGCCCCGAGGCATTGCTGCCCTTTGTCGGCTTCAAGTCAGCGCTCGCGCGCGGGCCCTGCTGGGACATCGTCTGACAGGCGCATAAGGCGATAACGGCGGAAGCGGCAATCAGTGTTCTCATAAGTAGTTCCTCCTGAGCCGACAATATATTCGGCGCATGGCTGGAAGTCCAGTCGCGTTCGCGCTGACCTGCTTTCGAATTCGGCGCCCGTGTGCTACTTCGGCTTCTCGCCCGCGAGCGTCACGCGATGCATGACGCGACGCATGACGCTACGAAAGCCGTGGAAATCGTCGACGGCATTACTGGGCAAGGCCGGACGGATAAAAAACACCGCGCCATGGGGCATAGAGCCAGCCGGATATGCCGACCCGTATCGTCATAGATAGTGGCGCTCTAAATTGTTCATGGTCATACGACGCGTTGGCGTGCACCGGCATTTCATCGGCTACGGCACCATGCGTGTCGCCATCAGGCCGGCATAAATCGCATGAATAGGAAAAGTACCTACATATCGGATTGCCGGATTCTGGAATGATCTCAAGCGCTTCGCGACACGCACTAGGCGTGATAGCGAGCGGATCTGCGAAGGTTGTGTCGTGGTATCGAAAATCTGAAACACGCGAGGGGCATGATGATAACGAAGATGGGAACGACAATGACATTTACGATTTCGCCGGCGGTTGAGCAAGCGGCCACTGGTTAGACATGGCAAGCCCGCGCATCACGCTGGTCTACAACCCTAATGCAGGCGACGCTCGTCAGCCAACAATTGGTCAGCTCCAGGCATTGCTCAAAGAGGCTGGTTACAAAGTCAGGTATCAGTCTGCTAAAGAGCCGGGCTGGGGGAAGGCACTCAAGCGCGGGACGGATATCGTCGCGGTCGCGGGCGGGGACGGTACGGTCACCAAGGTGGCGCGACGGTTAATCGGCACGGACTTGCCGATCGCGGTGCTGCCGCTGGGCACTGCCAACAACATTGCGAAAACGCTTGGCATTGTGGATTTGCCGGTTACTCAATTAATCCCGGCATGGAAAACGGCCACCCGCGTCACGTTCGACGCGGGTATCGCGCGGGGCCCGTGGGGGGATAGATATTTTATTGAAGGTGCCGGCCTTGGTCTGCTGACGACTGCCATCCCGGTGGCGTCCGCCAGTAAAACGCTCGAACAACTGGCTGAGACTGACGCCAAGGTGTCATATGCGCAGCAGATTTTCCGTGATCATCTGGTCGACGCGCCGGCAATCGAAGTCGAAGCCAAACTCGACGGCGAAGATGTTTCAGGCCGATACCTGCTGCTTGAAGTGCTGAATATTCAATACATCGGCCCCAACTTGTTTTTGGCGCCTGATCTCGTGCGCAATGATGGCGAGTTCGACGTGGTGATGCTGACCGAAAAGCATCGAGAAAAGCTGCGCCACCATATCAAGCATTGGCAGGAAGGGAAAATGCTGCCACCTGAATTCAAAACGCGGCGGGGCAAGCGACTTGAACTTCGTTGGACCGGCTTTCCGCTGCACCTCGATGACAAGGTCTGGCCCGCCAAGGGCGTAAAAAAGCCCAAGGCCCCCGCGCCGATCGAATTGGAGGTGGAAGCCGAAGCAGTGCGATTTCTGGTGCCCGAAGAAGTTCACGCGCTGCAGGAGCTGGCCCGCAAAAATAAAGAAAATGGCATGCAACTGGCCGAAAAAAAGGCGCAGCGCAAAGCGGCACGCTTGGCGCGCGCGCGCGCAAGGTGAGACGGGTAAGACCCTTGGTGCATTATGGGGAGGGCGCCACTATTGCTTTATAGGTGATTACGGTAAGTCTCTTACAGAAGGTGCAGCGTTTCGCCGATAGAGCAAACAATGGTTTCGCAACAATATGTCTCGACGTTTTTTTCTAAGACAATTGTGAATATCGTCGTTGCAAAAGGGGGGACGCAAGGTCTCGTTGCCGCACCTGCTCTGCGCTCGACAGCCGACTGCGATCAAAGCTCGCACACAGGACCCGGCGCGCAGGCAAACCGTGGACATCGGACGACCGCCGCGTGCTTCAATCCACCCGTTAGCAGAACGACAGACAACGGCAGCGAGAGTGCAGAGCACCCGGTGCTGTCCATACCACCCGTTGAAACCTTGCCCGCCGGTGGGGCCGCGCCGCTTGACCTCATGGTCGGCGATGTGGACTCGGTTATTGCCGCAGATGGCGACCAATGGGCCGCGCGCATGGATGTCACCCAAGACCAATCAGAGGCCGCCATACGCCGGGTCGGCTGCCGCGTCGACGACATCGCGCGGTAGCTCGAAAACCCGACCGTTCTATAGTGATTTTAGAAACCACTTGCATGCATTCACACCCAGTCAGGAGAAGTTTTTGCATAGGTTTGAATCGTCGTCTTTCGCTGCTGCAATCGTCGCCAGCCTACTGGTGCAGCCTGTGGTAACTCAGGCATCCGACCGCGCTAAAGGAGATGCTGCCCTGTCAACCAAGGGCAAGCAGTTCATGATGAAGGCGGCGCAAGCCGGGCATGCTGAAGTCGAAACGGGCAAGCTGGCTGCCACCAACGCGGGTAGCGATGACGTCAAGAAGTTCGCTCAACGCATGGTCTGACCATTCGAAGGCCGATGATGAACTGAAAACAACTGGCGCAATCGAAAAGCGTCACGCTACCGGCAGAACCCGATGCGGCCCATAAAAAAGCCGCCGAAACTTGCGTCTCTGGAGCCCGGCGATTTAGACAGGACGACAAGCGCAACACCACTTTAACTGATATTTAAAAAGGAAATTGCCATGGCCACACCACGCGCTTCAACCGCACAACAAAGCAACGACGCCCTGCAGATACTTACGGCAGATCACGCCAGGGTTAAGAAAATGTTTAAGGAGTTCGAAAGCCTGATTGAGGACGAGGCCAACGAGGAAGCGGAGCAGTTAGCCAAACAGATTTGCACTGAGTTGACTGTGCACGCCATGCTAGAGGAAGAAATATTTTACCCCGAGGTGCGCAAAGCTATTGACGACGAAGATCTCATTGATGAAGCGGAGGTCGAGCATCAAACAGTAAAAGACCTGATCGCGCAGATCGAGTCAATGAACAGCCCTGATGAAAAATTTTCCGCCAAAGTGACCGTGCTTGGAGAATATGTCGACCACCACGTCCAGGAAGAACAGGACGAAATGTTCCCGAAGGCGAAACAAGCCAAAATGGATCTTGCCGGGCTTGGCGAAAGACTGCTCGCGCGCAAGCAGGAACTTATGGCCGAAATGGGCATGGGCGAAGAGGACGAGGAAGCGGATGAAGAAGCGCAAAAGTCCAAACCACGGGGTGGCGGCTCGCGCTCAGTCCAGGGCTCACGCGCGTAACGTAACGTATAGGCTGGCGGAAGGTCGCTTGGATAGACCGGCGGAAGACCGGTGGCATACGGCTAATCATTGAGGTCGCTTGCCGCCTCCCGCCTCCCGCAACTCTGTCGACATATCGGTGGCGGCGCCAGATTTTTGCGCGCTGTTTAAAAGTATCGATCATGGAGGCATACCCTTCGGTAATCAGTTGGAAGTGCTCTCGCCATGTAAAGCCGCATCGCACGCGAAACGCCTCTGTCGCGCTGCTCATTGATTTGCAAATAGGTTTCGATTTGAGGTGGCGGCAAGCTGGCGCCGCGCGCGGTTCGCGTTGCGCGGGCTGCTTCACGTTTCAAAGCTGACATGACCCGCAAAGGTTGTATCTGCATCTACGAAAATGACAATTATTGAGAATGGCGAGCGGGGTTCCCGGCGCTCGTGAACGCTGCTCTTGAGCACCCGGGCGCGAGTCGTGAAACTCGCGACGCCACTCAAGCCGGGCGCCAACGATTTGTCTGTACTGTAGTCGCGCCATACGGCGTTTTACGGCACGCCGCTCGAATTCCTGCTTGAGGAACTAAGGGCTGCCAAGCCTGTGATTGCTGGAGTTGCAGTAGACATGTGCGTCATCGCGACGGCGCAGGACGCTTATATGCGCAAGTTCAACCTCCGCGTGTCAGCGGATTGCGTGGCTGGATTCATGTGTTATCGGGAAATCGCTGCGCTCGGCAATGCAGCGAACGATGAAAGCGAATATCGCTTCGCACAAGCGCATCACGTGATCTTTCCCTCAGAATAAAATTGGCGTCCTGGAGAAAGTAAGGCGAGTCCGTGAGTGAAACAATCTCAAATGGCGCGCAGTCATCAGCATTTTCTTTTAGAAAGTTATGCTATCCCGCTGAATCATGACGGGGATTGACGGTAGGCGTCCTACAGGCAAATCCGGATTCTGCCGATGTAATGAAAGCTCCCTGTTAGGCAGTATGGGTTCATGCCTCGCTATACAAGGGGGGTGATGCGATGCCATTCGAATAACTCAGGAGTTTCCAAATGAATAAACCAAAATTTGTTATTACAGCGATTGCCAGTGCAGTTGTCGCCGGCATGGTGGGTTTTAGCTATGCGCAAACCAGCAACACGCCCAGCAGCACCGGCGCCAGTGGCAGACCTGCCTCAGCCAATGAGACGCCAGGGCCGAGCACCAACACGCAGTCCGCGCCGAGCGGCAGCGCACCTAACACCACAGGCGCGGGCAGTGCGACGGGCTCATCCAACACCGGTTCGGGCATGAGCGGTTCTCCGAGCACCGGTTCCGGCACGGGTTCAATGGGCAGCACGACTGGCGCCGGAAGCGCTAGCGGTACGGGCAGCAGCGCTGCAGCGGGACGTGGCACCGATACCACGCCAACAAATCGCAGTGGCACCGGCTCGGGTAGCATGAACTCGGACACGAGCACCTCGATGTCGACCGATTCGACCCGTTCTTCGCGTCGCAGCGGCACGTCGGGAGAACGTGTGGCGCGGGCTGACCGCGGGTAGGCAGCACCCGCGCACAAGAAAGAGTAAGCATTTGATGCAGTACTGCCGTCGGCCGGATTTCGTCTGGCCGGCGGGTCTGATTTTAATCGATGCATAAAGTTCTAAGCAGCCGCAAGGAGGGGTGACCGCAGATGAGGAAAAAAACCGACGGCGCACGATATAACTACGGCTGGTTGGAAGCAGTTGCGGGCGTTCTCGCCGGAACACTGATCGCACTTGCAGCGGTAATGTCAGTGCAGACCGCGATGAGGGGCGGTTCAGCCGGATCGGCCTACGATGCCGTGTTGGCATCACCCGAACCGACAGTCAAGCAAGCGCGCTTTGCTGACGTCCGCGGCGAGGACGTATCGAATGAACTTCGCTTTATTGCCGACTGGGTAGCCGACTCCGACGATGCCGGGGGTGGGCCCTTCGTGATCATCGATAAAAAAGGCGCAAAGGTCTATGTGTTTGACCGTCACGCGAATTTATCCGGCGTGTCACCCGTGCTGCTTGGAATAGCAGCCGGCGACGATACGGTGCCGGGAGTTGGTTTGCGCCCGTTGTCGCAGATCCAACCGGAAGAGCGCACCACACCGGCAGGGCGCTTCGTCGGCGAACGTGGTCACAATGCGCGCGGCGAGGATGTAGTGTGGGTTGACTATGACGCGGCGGTTTCCATGCATCGAGTGCTGACAACGAGCCCGGTGCAGCGGCGGCTCGAGCGCCTCGCGTCCCCGTCGACGGACGACAACCGAATTTCATACGGGTGTATCAACGTCCCAATCGCCTTTTACGAGCAATTTATTCGCCCGACGTTCGCGGAGGAGCGCGCAATCATTTATGTGTTGCCGGATCAAAAGCCGCTTAATCAGGTTTTCAGCGACGCCTACGACGTGGCGTTGGCGCATGGTCTGAACGGGAATAATGGCAACCGTGCCGACCGGGTGCCGCGGCATGATGCTTTAGTGACGCAATCGCCTGCACTGTTGGCGGCGACCGACTAAAACGCGAAGCGGTTCACCACCCGTGCCTGCACGAAATGTTAAGCAGCGGCTTTTTGAGTCGGTAACTCGATAGTTGCAGTGGCCGCCGCCGCTGGATGGCGACCCCTGCAGCGGGAGCGGATGCAGGCGCCGCTAATCTCAACATGCGGGTGTAGATTGTGTGCGAGCAAGGCGTCGAAAAAAACATTTTCTCCGTGTGCGGGAGCACTGGTTGCCACGAAATTGGCTTGAGTGGCGGGCAGTTTGGTCTTGATTAACACCGCTCCGTATGCCCATTTCAACGCCAATATTACAAACCCGCCGGGCAATAAAATAATTGCGATTGGAAGTGCCCATCGTTGCGTAAATTTAAATAATTGTTTTTTTGTTACCATGCAGCGATGTTACGGACAAGCGTCTGCACGCAGAAGTCAGCGTCAGCCGCTTTGCGATGTAAGAAATGAATACATACCGCATCGAGCGGAAAATAGTTTTGCTAAAATTCGTTCTCTTTTGACGTGCGCCGTATTCCCGGCGACGCAAGCATGCGACCCGGTCCTGCCCACGCCCTTGAAGTAAACCCGCATGTGCCCGCGGAATTGTCGCGATTGCCTGAGCTCGCGGCGAATCTCTGGTACGCGTGGAATCGCCCGGCGCGAGCGCTATTTGCGCGCCTTCACCCTCAGTTATGGGATCACATAGGGCACAGCCCGGCGATGCTGCTGCGTTATGTCGAAGAGCAGTGTCTCGCCCGCGCGGCGCGCGATGCCGATTACCTGCGTGATTATCGCAACGTGCTCTCCGCGTTCGATAGTTATCGTGCGGATACCAGTCAGCGCATCACCTCGCAAGCGTGGACAGCTGGCGGGCCGATTGCTTATTTTTGCGCCGAGTTCGGGTTGCATGAGAGCCTGCCAATTTATTCCGGCGGGCTGGGCATCTTAGCCGGCGATTGCTGCAAAGCCGCGAGCGATTTGCGCCTCCCTTTGGTGGGGGTAGGGCTGCTCTATCGCCAGGGCTATTTCGCGCAGACGATCGGGCCGGACGGCGGCCAGGTCGTCGCCTACAGCGACATCATGTTCACACACCTGCCTGCCACGCTGGTGCTTCGCGAGGGGCAGGAATTGCACGTGCGCGTTGAGTTGCCGGGCCGCTCCGTCCTGCTGCGCATCTGGCATGTGAAGGTCGGGCACGTTGACCTCTATTTGTTGGACAGCGACGTTCCCGGCAACAGCGGCGAAGATCGCGGCATCACTTATCGGCTCTATGGCGGCGATCGCATCGTGCGCATCGAACAGGAGATCGTGCTCGGTATCGGTGGCGTGCGCGCGCTCGCCGCGCTCGGCATTCGGCCTGTGGTATGGCATATCAACGAAGGGCATGCTGCGTTTCTAATCCTGGAACGCGCGCGTTGTGCCGCGCAGTCCATGCCATACAACGAAGCACTTGAAAATGTAGCAGCCAACACCGTATTCACCACGCATACACCGGTCGCTGCAGGCCACGACCATTTCGACCAGTCAATGATCGAGCGTTATTTCGACGCCTACTGCCGCGAAGCGAGATTGCCGATCGGCGATCTTCTGGCGCTCGGCAGGCATGCCGGAGATACGACCTTCAACATGACGGCGCTGGCAGTGCGCGGAGCGCGCTTTTACAACGCGGTCTCGCGGATTCACTCCGGCGTTTCGGCGCGTATGCTGAGCGCATTGTGGCCGCAGGTGCCGCCCGCCGAAAATCCGATCGACTATGTGACCAACGCCGTGCACGTGCCGACGTTTCTTGCGCCTGAATGGGCTTCCGCGTTCGAGCGCTTACTGGGCGGTGACTGGTTTGAGCGCATCTGCCACGGCGATGGCGCGAACCAGCTGCTAGAGATGCCCGATGCGATGTTTTGGTCAGTGCATCAGCAACTCAAATCGAAAATGCTCGAACTGTTGCGCCATCGCATTACCATCCAGCATGTGCGCAATGGCGGCAACAAGGCGCGCCTCGAGCGCATGCTGCGGCTTGTTAATCCGGCCGATCCGCGCGTACTGACCGTTGGCTTCGCGCGCCGCTTCGCGACTTACAAACGCGCGGATTTGTTGCTCGAAGATCTGGAGCGGCTCGGCAGCATTCTCGGCGACGAAGGGCGTCCGGTTGTGTTTGTATTTGCAGGCAAGGCGCATCCAGCGGATGAACCGGGTCAGCAAATCATCCGCGAAATTACGCGGGTTGCGCGTTCGCCCCAATTTGAAGACAAGTTGTTCATGATTGAAGGGTATGACTTGCACGTTGCCCGCCGGCTCGTCGCGGGTGTCGACGTGTGGCTCAACAACCCGGTCTATCCGCTCGAAGCATCCGGCACTTCAGGAATGAAAGCCGGCATGAACGGCGTGCTCAATTTATCAGTGCTCGACGGCTGGTGGGACGAAGGCTTCGACGGCCATAACGGTTGGGCGATCACGGCGTCCGCGGCGGAGCAGGATCTGGCCCGCCGCAACATTGAAGAGTCGCGCGCGCTGTACGATATCTTGCAAGACCAGGTGATGCCGATTTATTACGCGCGCAGCGAGCACGGGTATTCACCTGAATGGCTGCGCATGGCGAAGCGCTCGGTCGCCACCTTGTTGCCGCGCTTCAGTGCGACGCGCATGGTTGCCGATTACGTGCGCAAACTTTATCTGCCTGCGATGCGGCAGACTGAACGCTTCGCGGAAAACGAACGCGCAGTGGCAGAATTGATCACCTGGAAAACGCGCGTTGCGCAGGCATGGCCAAACCTGACCATCACCACGCCCGTGCGCTCGGTCACCCGCATGGTCTGCGGAGAAGTTTTGCACCTTGAGGTGGACGTTAAGCTGGGAGGGTTGGCGCCGCAGGATGTGCGGGTCGAACTGTGTATCGAGCGTCAGATGCGCCTCGATCACGAGCTCAGCGAACAACACGTTCACTTCACGCCTTCGGGATCGCCGGTTGAAAACGTGCAGCGTTTCGTCGTCGATGTCACGCCTGAGCTATGCGGGGGGCTAAATTTTTTCGTGCGGGTTTATCCCTGGCACGAACTGTTGGCGCACCGGTTCGAGCTTGGCCTCATGCGCTGGGCATAAGGTTGTTTTTCCCGGCCACGATCCGCCGATAAATTTCGAGGTAACGCGCCGCACTTGCCTGCCAGCCGAATTCGCGCTGCATGCCGTTTATCTGCAGGCGGCGCCACTCGGCCTGGTCGCGAAAAGCGATCACGGCACGCTCGATCGCCGCCAGCAGCCCTGCCGCGTTCGCTTCGGAGAAAACGAAGCCGGCTCCCGCTGGTATTGATGCATCATCCACCGAATCGGCGAGCCCGCCGGTGGCGCGTACCACCGGGACCGTGCCGTAGCGCTGGCTGTACATCTGGTTCATCCCGCATGGCTCGAAGCGCGAAGGCATTAGAAAAATGTCTGCGCCGGCTTCGATCAGATGCGCAAATGCTTCGTCGAAACCAATCGTCACCGAAATATTGGCGGGATATGCGGCGGCGAGTTCGGCCAGCCGGCGCTCGTAGCGCGCCTCGCCGTTGCCCAGCACAACGAGTTGCAGCGATCTGGCCACGAGTTGCGGCGCGAGGTCGATGATCCAATCGATGCCCTTTTGTCCGGTCAGCCGGCTGATCACGCCGAGCAGCGGCTCGTTACTGGCCGTCAAACCCGCGCGTGACTGCACGGCACGTTTGTTTTGGGATTTTTCTTCGAGCGTCGCCGCGCTGTAGGTGCGCGCGATACAAGGATCGGTTGCCGGATTCCATGCATGCGTATCGATGCCATTCAGAATTCCGCTAAGGGTCGATCGCCGGTAGCTCAACAGACCGTGCAGCCCGCCGCCGTTTGCTTCCGTTTGGATCTCGGTTGCGTAAGTCGGGCTGACGGTGGTGATGGCGTCTGCATAAAACAGTCCGGCCTTTAAAAACGATAACTGGCCGTAGTACTCGAGGCCATTAATTGAGAAAGATTCGCCGGGCAGGCCGAGCGTTTCGACCGCCCCCGCAGGAAAAATGCCCTGGAACGCGAGATTGTGGATGGTGAATACAGATGCCGCGCGCGCGGCGGGCGTATAGCGCAGGTAAGCGGGTGCGAGGCCCGCTTGCCAGTCATTGCAGTGAACCACATCGGGTGACCATTGCGGGACGGCGCCGGACGCGATGAGCGCCGCTACCTTGCTCAACAAACCGAACCGAATCGCGTTATCCGCCCAGTCCGCGCCGTCGGTACTTTGATAAGGGCTGCCGTTGCGTGCGTAAAACTCCGGGCAGACCAACAGCCATGCCGGCACAGAGTCTTGTGATGTCGCCTCGACAATCGTGCTGCCGGGGAAATTTCCGGTTGCAGCGAACGTAGCAACTGCAGGACCGTGCGCCAACGCCTTGCCGTATGAGGGCACGAGCACCCGCACGTCAATACTTAATTCGCGCAGCGCGGCGGGCAACGCTGAAGATACATCCGCGAGTCCCCCCGTCTTACTGTATGGGACGCATTCGGAGGTGACAAAAAGTATGCGCAGAGGTGGTGGCATATATTATGAATGGGTCAGCTTTCCAATGACTCGCGTTTAATGCAGCCCGATTGTCGCACGGTGCACGCGCAGGTAATTTCGTTTGCACGTACGTATTAATTGCAATTCCGGCGGGTAAAAATTACACGCCTGTGCCAACGTGGTTCAACGGCTTACTACGGCACGTCGAGACGATCTGCCTGCAAACTCATTTATTTGTCTGGCGTCGTTTTTGCTAACAGTTTTGTCGATATGCATGAATCTTCCTACGGTCCGGTTCGCGGTCTTTTCTGCATCACTTCAGACCCGTTTATTTTTAACCAGGCGTTGGAGTGGCGATGAACGATCTGGCTACCATCCGGACGGGCGACGGTACACACAAGCAATCCGCGCCTTCCGATCCCACCATGGCGCATCTTGCCAAGCAGACGCTTGCGCTGGTGCTCGCCGGTGGCCGTGGCGCACGCTTGGGCCCGCTGACTGACTGGCGTGCGAAACCTGCAGTGCCGTTTGGCGGAAAATTCAGAATCGTCGATTTCGCTCTGTCCAACTGCGTCAATTCGGGCATCCGCCGCATCGGCATCGCGACTCAATACAAAGCGCAAAGCCTGATTCACCACGTTCAGCGCGGCTGGGCGTTCCTCGACGGCCGCTTCAATGAATTCATCGAACTGTTGCCGGCGCAGCAACGCATTACTGCCGACTGGTACAAAGGCACGGCCGATGCGGTGTTTCAGAATCTTGACATTTTGCGCCGGCATGATCCGCGCATTGTCCTGGTGCTCGCCGGCGATCATGTATACAAAATGGATTACGCACGGATGATTGACGAGCATGTCGCGCGGCGCGCGGATATGACCGTGGGCTGTGTGGAGGTGCCGCTCGCCGAAGCAACCCAGCTCGGCGTAATGGAAGTCGATAAAAAATTTCAGGTCACCGGATTTCAGGAAAAGCCCGCCAAGCCCAAACCGCTGCCCGGCCGCACCGATACCGCTCTCTGCAGCATGGGAATCTACGTTTTCAACGCACCATTCTTGTACGAACAGTTGATTAGAGACGCGGACGATCCCGACTCGGATCACGATTTCGGCCATAACATCATTCCGTACCTGGTGGCTGGCGGTTATCGCGTCTCAGCGCACCGGCTGCAAGACAGCTGCACGCAATTGAATGACGGCCAGCCCTATTGGCGCGACGTCGGCACTATCGACGCGTACTGGGAAGCCAATATGGAATTGACGCGCGTGAGCCCCGCCCTCGACCTTTACGACCAGACATGGCCGATCTGGACTTACCAGGAACAGTTTCCGCCAGCCAAGTTCATTTTCGATGCGGATGGCCGGCGCGGCGCCGCGATCGATTCGATGGTGTCGTGCGGATGCATCATCAGCGGCTCAACGGTAAAGTGCTCGCTGCTTTTTTCGAGCGTCCGGATTCATAGTTACTGTTCGATCGAGCAGGCGGTGATATTGCCCAACGTCGAGGTCGGGCGCGGGGCGGTACTGCGGCGCGTCGTCGTCGACCGCGGGACGCGAATTCCTCCTGGCCTCCAGGTCGGCGTCGACCTGGAAGAGGACCGCCGGCGTTTTCACGTCTCTGACAAGGGAATTACTTTAATCACGCCTGAAATGCTCGGGCAACAACTGCATCACCTGCGCTAACCGGCCATTGGCGGGGCAAGACGCTCACTTGTGAAAGTACGTACTGTTTAAATATGCTGACCGGCCACGACATCTATCTCTTCAAGGAGGGTACGCACGCAGGGCTTTATCGCGAGCTCGGCTGTCATTTAGAGACGGAGGGCGGCGCCCGCTTCGGCGTATGGGCGCCCAACGCCAGCGCAGTGTCGGTGATTGGCGCGTGGAACGGTTGGCGCGCGGACGCTGATGTTCTCACGGCGCGCCCGGATGATTCCGGCATCTGGGAAACGAGAGTGCCCAAAGTAGAACAGGGACAGAATTACAAATTCAGGATTACCGATCGCGATGGCCACGCAGTCGATAAAGCGGATCCGTTCGCGTTTTTCGCTGAGATGCCGCCCGCCCGCGCATCGCGCGCGTGGTCGCTCGATCACGCGTGGGACGACCGCGAGTGGATGCAATCGCGCGCGAGCCGCAACGCGCTGCATGCACCGATCTCGATTTATGAGGTGCACCTGGGGTCGTGGCGGCGCGGCGACGACAACCACATGCCGGGCTACCGCGAACTGGCGCCGGTGCTTGCCGGCTATGTGGCGAGCCTCGGCTTCACGCATATCGAAGTGATGCCCATCACCGAGCATCCGTTTTACGGTTCGTGGGGTTATCAAACGACCGGCTATTTCGCGCCGACTTCGCGCTATGGCACGCCGCAGGATTTCATGTACTTCGTCGAAGTCATGCATGCGCATGGTATCGGCGTGCTGCTTGACTGGGTGCCCTCGCATTTTCCCGGCGATGAGTTCGGCCTGGCGCGGTTTGATGGAACGAACCTGTTCGAGCACGCTGATCCGCGCCAGGGTTTTCATCCCGAGTGGCAAAGCTACATTTTTAATTACGGCCGGCACGAAGTGCGCGCATTTTTGTTGTCGAGCGCGCTGTTCTGGCTCGACGTGTATCACCTGGACGGTTTGCGCGTCGATGCGGTGGCGTCGATGCTGTATCTCGACTACGCGCGGGAACCTGGCGCGTGGGTAGCAAACCGCCATGGCGGCAGAGAAAATCTGGAGGCGATCCACTTTTTACGCGATCTCAACACCGAGGCATACCGCCAGTTTCCCGATATCCAGATGATCGCGGAAGAATCGACCGCATGGCCGCAGGTGTCGCGCCCGGTGCATGCGGGAGGGCTCGGCTTCGGTATGAAATGGAACATGGGGTGGATGCACGATACGCTCGATTACTTCGCGCAAGATCCGATTTTTCGCCGTTACCATCACGACCGGCTGACTTTCTCGGTGTGGTATGCATTTACTGAAAATTTTGTGCTCCCGCTGTCCCACGACGAAGTTGTTTACGGCAAACATGCACTGATCGCCAAAATGCCCGGCGATACGTGGCAGCAATTCGCCAACCTGCGCCTCTTGTTCGGTTACATGTGGGCGCATCCGGGCAAGAAACTCATATTCATGGGCGGCGAATTCGGCCAGCGGCGCGAATGGAATCACGATGCCGGGCTGGACTGGTGGATTTGCGAACATGCCGAGCACGCGGGCATGCAACGCTGGATCGGCGACCTTAACCGCGTATACAGATCCGAGCGCGCGTTGCATGAACTCGACTTCAGCCAGGACGGTTTTCAGTGGGTCGACAACCGCGATATCGAGTCGAGCGTCATTTGCTATTTGCGCCTGTCATCGCGCGGCGAGGCAGTGCTCGTCGTCGCCAACTTCACGCCGCTCGTGCGCGAGCATTATCACGTGGGTGTGCCTAACGCCGGCCGCTGGCGCGAATTACTGAATAGTGACGCCGCGATTTACGGCGGCAGCGATGTGGGCAATAGGGGCGGCGCCGACGCGGCACCCCTGCCGGCGCACGGGCGCCCGCATTCCCTTACGTTGACGCTGCCGCCGCTCGCGTTGGTTATGTTCAAGTCGGAGGCTACCGAATGAAACCCGCACGCAAGCCCGCCAGGCGATCGCTCAAAGCGCTTGGTATCGATACCCGATTGGTGATCGAGGGCGTGACGCCAATCGTCGATGCGGGTCGCTTCCCGATCAAGCGCGTCATCGGCGACAACGTTACGGTCGAAGCTGATTGCTTTGCCGACGGCCACGATTTCGCCGTGTGCATGCTTCAGTATCGTCATGAAAACGATGCCGACTGGTCGGAGACGCGGATGATCGCTCTTGGCAACGATCGATGGCGCGCCGAATTCCGGGTCGATCGACTCGGCAGCTGGCATTACGGCGTCACGGCATGGATCGATCCGTTGCTGTCGTGGCGGCATGCGTTCGAGCGCCGTATCGATCCGGCAGATGTCGCGCTGGCGGCACAGGCGGGCGCAGAACTTATCGCGGCGGCGGCGGCGCGCGCCACCAAGGAAGAAGATGGCACCCGCCTGAATGCGTGGGCGGCCGGCTTGCGTGACAGTCCGGTCGAGTGCGTGCATGCACTGGCCCTTGATGACGAACTCAATGAGCTCGCAATGCGCTACGCCGATCGCTCAGGCGGCGCGCGCACATCGCTCGATTTGCGCGTGGTAGCCGAGCCGGTGCTCGCGCGCTGCAGCGCCTGGTATGAAATGTTTCCGCGCTCGGCCGCCGACACGCCGGGTCGTCACGGCACGTTCGACGACGTGATCAAGCGGCTTCCGTACGTCGCGGGGATGGGCTTCGACATTTTGTATCTGCCGCCGATCCATCCGATCGGGCGCGAGCAGCGCAAGGGCCGCAATAACGCGGTGACTGCGACCGACACCGATGTCGGCAGCCCGTGGGCGATTGGCTCGGCCGAGGGCGGTCATACTGCCATTCATCCGGCGCTGGGCACTCTCGAAGATTTTCGCCGTCTCGTTGAAGCCGCACGCGAGCATCGCATTGCGATCGCACTCGACATAGCATTTCAGACCGCACCCGATCACCCGTATGTCGCAGCGCATCCGGAGTGGTTCAAATGGCGGCCCGATGGCACGGTGCAATACGCAGAAAACCCGCCAAAAAAGTATCAGGACATTTACCCGCTTAACTTCCAAAGCGAAAAGTGGCCGGCCTTATGGGAGGAACTGCGGCGTGTTTTCGTGTTTTGGATCGAGCAGGGCGTGCGGGTATTCCGCGTCGACAATCCGCATACCAAGCCGTTTCGCTTTTGGGAGTGGCTGATCGCGGAAATTAAGCAGGTAAATCCGGACGTGATCTTTTTGTCGGAGGCCTTCACCCGGCCGAAAATCATGCTCCGCCTGGCCAAGGTCGGTTTCAGTCAGTCGTACACTTATTTTACGTGGCGCAGCACCAAGTCCGAACTCATAGAATATTTTACCGAGCTCGCGCATGCGTCCTCGCGCGATTTTTTCAGGCCCAACTGCTGGCCAAACACGCCGGATATTTTGCCAGCATCTTTGCGCAGTGCCGGCCGCCCCGCATTTGCGCTGCGGCTGGTGTTGGCGGCGACGCTCGCTGCCAACTACGGGATCTACGGACCCTCGTATGAGTTGATGGAAAATGCGCCGCGCGACAACGACAGCGAAGAATATTTGAACGCTGAAAAATACGAACTGCGCTATTGGGATATCGCGCGTGCCGACAGCCTGGCGGCATTGGTGGCGCGCGTGAATGAGATTCGCCGCAACAACGCTGCGCTGCATGAGGACTGGGGCCTGCAGTTTCATCCGGTCGATAACGACCACTTGTTATGTTATTCAAAAACCGCCGGCGACAACACCATCCTGGTGGTGGCAAACCTTGACGTGCGATGGCCGCACAGCGGCTGGGTCGCGCTTGACGTGAAGGCGCTCGGGCTGGGCGCTGACGGCGAATTTGAAGTGCACGACCTGCTGGCGGGCGCGCGCTATCGATGGCAGGGCTCTCACAACTTTGTGCGGCTCGATCCCGCACTCGCCCCCGCGCACATATTTCTGCTGCCCGCCGGCCGGCCGCCGGTCAAGGCCGCGGCTGTGGAAATCGTTTGACTATGGACATGGGGACGCACTCAGTGGACGTGGTGACGTCGACCAGGCCCGTACCGGCAACGGGCGACCTGCTGTGGTTCAAGGATGCGGTCATTTATCAGTTGCACGTCAAGGCGTTTTTCGATGCCAACAACGACGGCACCGGCGACTTTCACGGGCTCACCGAGAAGCTCGATTACATTCGCGATCTCGGCGTCGATACGATCTGGCTGCTGCCTTTTTATCCGTCGCCCATGCGAGACGACGGATATGACGTGTCCGATTATCACAATGTGTATCCGCTCTACGGCACCCGCCACGACTTCCGCCACTTCGTCAAAGAAGCGCACCGCCGCGGGCTCAAGGTCATCACCGAACTGATCATCAACCACACGTCCGATCAGCATCCGTGGTTTCAGGCGGCCCGGCGCGCGCCGGTCGGCTCGTCAAAACGCGACTTCTACGTGTGGAGCGACGACCCCAACAAGTACTCGGGCACCCGCATCATTTTCACGGACACCGAGACCTCGAACTGGACCTGGGACCCCGTTGCGCAAGCGCATTACTGGCACCGTTTTTTCAGCCACCAGCCGGATCTGAACTTCGACAACCCGCGCGTGCTGAAAGCGGTATTTCGTACGATGCGCTTCTGGCTCGACCTGGGCGTCGACGGTTTTCGCCTCGACGCGATTCCGTACCTGGTTGAACGCGATGGCACCAACAACGAGAATCTGCCGGAAACACACGCGGTAATCCGCCAGATACGCGCCGCGCTCGAGCGCCATTACGAAGGCCGCTGCCTGCTGGCCGAGGCCAACCAGTGGCCCGAAGACGTGCGCCAGTATTTTGGCGACGGCGACGAGTGCCACATGGCTTATCACTTTCCGTTGATGCCCCGCATCTACATGGCCATCGCGCAGGAGGACCGGTATCCGGTCGTCGAAATCATGCAGCAAACGCCGGAGATCCCGGACAACTGCCAGTGGGCGATTTTTCTGCGCAATCACGACGAGCTCACACTGGAAATGGTGACCAACAAAGAGCGTGACTACATGTACCAGATGTATGCCGCCGATCCGCGCGCGCGCATCAATCTGGGCATCCGGCGCCGGTTGGCGCCCTTGATGGAAAACGATCCGGACCGCATCAAGCTGATGAACAGCCTGTTGTTGTCGATGCCGGGTTCGCCGATTATTTATTACGGCGATGAAACCGGCATGGGCGACAACTTTTATCTGGGCGACCGCAACGGCGTGCGTACGCCAATGCAATGGAGCCCGGATCGCAACGCAGGGTTTTCGCGCGCTGATCCGCAGCGCCTTTACCTGCCGCCGATCATGGACACGATTTACGGTTATGAATCGGTCAACGTTGAAGCGCAACTGCGCGATCCGTCGTCGCTGCTTAACTGGATGAAGCGCATGCTCGCGGTGCGGCGCGGCAGCCGCGCATTTGGCCGCGGCAAGCTGTTGTTTTTAAAACCCGGCAATCGCAAGATACTGGCGTATTTGCGCGAGCTCGATGGCGACGCGATTCTGTGCGTCACCAATCTGTCGCGCGCCGCCCAGGCGGTCGAACTTGACTTGAGCCGGTTTAAATCGCGCGTGCCGGTCGAGTTGCTCGGTCGCACTGCGTTCCCGCCGATCGGTGATT
>JANYCE010000097.1 GCA_025360445.1 Betaproteobacteria bacterium | reverse complement strand
CACGATCTCCAATATGCCGGATCTAACCGTGACAGCAGCGGTTGATTCCGGGGCGCAGGCGTACAAGATGGCCGGCATCAAGCCCTCTGACGTCAAAATGCTGTCGCTGTATGACGCGTTTACCATCACGCCAATTTTATTCCTCGAAGATCTGGGCTTCTGTCCGAAAGGCGAAGGCGGACGTTTCGTGGCCGGCGGCGCCACTGCGCCCGGCGGCGGCGAAATTCCGGTCAACACCAGCGGGGGCGGGCTTTCCTATTGCCACCCCGGCATGTATGGTCTGCTCGTGATGATCGAAGCAATCCGCCAGGTGCGCGGCGAATGCGGCAAGCGCCAGGTCAAGGACTGCGACGTGGCTCTCGCGCATGGCAATGGCGGAGTTCTGTCGAGCCAGTGCACGGTAATTTTCGGTTCGAGTGCAACGATTTAAGCTGTGCGACGCACGCCTTCGCGGTCGCATCCCCAAAAGGGGACCCCTGCTCTGCGCTCCTGCGTGCACGGCAATGGTGGCGTGCTTTCCAGCCAAGGCACGGTAATCTTCGGATCCGCCGCCACGCTTTAAGCGGCTGTAAAGAAACGCGCGTTTCGACGACTAAGCTGCGTCGCCCGCACCGCGCCTGGAATTTTCAGGCGCGGTGCGGGTCAAACACAAAACGCCTGTCATTGGAGACCATGTCATGGAACGTCGCACATTCTGGAAAGCGCTCGTCGGGATTCCGATAGCGCTCGGCTTGGCGCCGCGCGCCTTCGCAGCACAGGCTGAATCGATGAAAGCCATCGAGGAACTGCAAAAAAACTGGAAAGCGCTGCTTGCGGACGGCGCCAAGGCGCCGGCACCGACCGACCTTGTAAAACTCACGAAAGAAGAGTGGAAGACCCGCTTGCCCGGGCAATCGTATAACGTGCTGCGCGAAGAAGGCACCGAGCGGCCGGGTTCGAGTCCGCTCAACAATGAAAAGCGCCAGGGTGTGTTTACCTGCGCCGGTTGTGATCTGCCGGTTTTTACCTCAGCGATGAAATACGAAAGCGGCACGGGTTGGCCAAGCTTTTTTACGGCAATCCCTGGCGTTTTCGGCACGCGCACCGACCACAAGATTCTTTATCCGCGCACTGAGTATCACTGCATCCGTTGCGGCGGGCATCACGGCCACATCTTCGACGACGGTCCGGCGCCGACCGGCAAGCGCTACTGCAACAATGGGGTCGCGCTGAAGTTTATGCCGAAGACCGGTAAAGCATAAGCAGGTTGTGCGGCGCGATATGCGCAAGCACAAGGGGGAGCTTAAGCGTCGAAATTTTTTTCACCCTGCCTGTAACGGCGTTTGTCGGCGGGTCCGTTTAGATCATTTTTCGCGGTGCCAGCGGAAAGATTGTTTCGCAGCGAAAAATATCCTGCTATTCTTTTGACTCATGTCTATCCCGGCATTGAGGCTCGCCAATTTCGCTGATGCGCAATCAATTGCGCTGATGTCGCGCGAATTGATCGAAATAGGACTCTCCGGCTGGTCATGGGACCCGAAGCGCGTCGCGCGCGCAGTCCAGGCCAAGGACACCGCGGTGATCGTTGCCGGGATGCGCAATCATCTGACCGGTTTTGCGATCATGAATTTCGGCGATGAGCAGGCGCATCTGAGCCTGCTCGCCGTTACGCCTTCGCACCAGCGGTGCGGCATCGGCCGGCAGCTTGTGAACTGGCTCGAAGAGTCTGCGTTGGTCGCGGGTATTACAACTTTTAATCTCGAGTTGCGCGCGAATAACTTCGCCGCGCGAAATTTTTACCGCGCGATGGGCTTTATTGAGGCCGCATACATCCCGGGCTATTACAGCGGCATCGAAACGGCCCTCAGAATGTCGCGCGACATCCGCCGCCAGATTCCCGACCGCATCAGCTGACGCGTAGTCTTCAGCACGTCAGCGGCGAGCACCGGTGTTTACTACTCGACTAAAGAATCTCGCGCCGTGCAGCGCGCACGCCCCGGGATTTAATCCGCTACGACCCCCGCCTGACGGATGACTGCCGCCCACTTGCTAAATTCCGATGCAATATAAGTTTGGAATTCGGCCGGTGAACTGGTGACGGCCTCCAACCCCTGGATCGCCATCCGCTCGCGGATATCCGGCGCTCGTAAAATCGCGGCGATCTGCCGGTGTAACTGCGCAATCACGCTTTGCGGCGTGCCGGCTGGCGCGACCATGCCCTGCCACACTGATACCTCATAGCCGTGCAATCCGGCCTCGCTGACGGTTGGCACTTCGGGCAGCGCGGCGGCGCGCTTGATGCCAGTGACGCCGAGCGCACGCAAGCGCGACTGGCGGATGTGGGGCAGCGCCGACACCAGGCTCGCGAACATGAGCTGAGTCTGCCCGCCAAGCAAATCCGTAAGCGCCTGCGGGCTGCCTTTATAAGGAACGTGCACGAGATCAACGCCCGCCATCGTTTTAAACAACTCAGCGGCGAGGTGTGGTGAAGTACCACTGCCGGCGGATGCATAATTGATCTGGCCCGGCTTCGATTTCGCCAGCGCGATCAACGAGGCGATGCTGGTAGCCGGCACACTCGGGTGCGCGACCAGCACATTCGCGCTGGTATTGAGCAGCGTTATCGGCGCGAAGCTGCGCAGCGGATCGTAATTCACCTTCTTGTAAAGGCTGGGCGCCATCGCGAGCGTGCTGAGATTGCCGAGCATCAGTGTGTATCCATCAGGCGCTGCTTTGGCGGTGAGTTCACAGGCGATCGTGCCGCCTGCGCCCGGCCGGTTATCGATCACCACGGCTTGACCCCAGATTTCCGTGAGCGGTTGACCGAGCATGCGCGCGACGATGTCGACGCCGGCACCGGCCGGAAACGGCACCAGTATGCGCACGGGGCGGTTTGGATACCCTTGGCTTAATGCACCGGACGACCCGAGCACCAGCGCGAAACCCGCAAGGTGCGCGAGCGCCGCGCCTTTCATTTCGCGAGACCCAGTTCGCCGAGTATGTTTTTGTACTCGGCGTATTCGGCCTCGAGAAACTGTTTCGCTT
>JANYCE010000062.1 GCA_025360445.1 Betaproteobacteria bacterium | reverse complement strand
CAGCCGCGCGGCGCGGGTCCATTTCCGGTGATCGTCATGGGCCGCGGCGACGGCCGTGGCGGCGTGCCGCATATCGAAAAGCAGGTCGAGCGGCTCGCTTCAATGCAGGACGAAATGATCGCGCGCGGTTACGTCGTCGTATTCGTCAACTACCGAAACGAGATTCCGCATTTGTATGAAGACAGCAAGCGCGCTGAAAATATTGCCGACGATGTCAGCGGCGAAGGCCGCACGCTTAAATCGGCGCCGTCGCTCGATTCGGACGACTTAATTGCGATCCTCAAATACCTTAAGACGCTCGCTTACGTCGATCCGCAGTCGATCGGCATTGTCGGCGTCAGTCACAGCGGCGAGATGATTCTAAAAATCGCGGCGGAGACGACGTTCGCTGTGGGTGTTGCGATCGAGGGTGCATCGCACGAATTCCTGAGTGTCAACACGGGCCCGTCTGCGCCGCGCCGCGGCCTTGAGATGCAGTACCAGGATATTGAAGTCGTGCGCAAAAATGCAGATAAGGCGCGTGCGATGGAACGCATCCGCCGCATGCAGGCGCCGATCCTGCACATCGGCCGCGAAAAAGACCACCTGCAGGGCATCTTCAAGCTCGTGCACGAGTGGATGCTTGAAGCGGGCAAAGACTCGACCTGGGTGAGTCTGGATCACCCGGTGCATGGCTATCCGTTTATGTACCGCGACGAGGATGGCGCATACAAGCCGGACGCGACGGCAAGAAGGGCGTTCGAAATTTTTATGGATTACTTCGATCGCCATCTGAAACCGCAGCGAGAAATTGCAGTTTCGGCAGCTTCCCGGCCGAAGGTCTAATCCACTTTCGCGCCGGAGCTTTTAACGACCTTGGCCCATTTCTCGGTTTCGTCGGTGTGAATTTTCCAGAAGTCGGCCGGTGTGCCGGCAATGGGATCGCCGCCCAGTTCAGCGAGACGCGCTTTCATTTTTGGATCTGCCAGTGCGGCATTCATCTCGCGATTAAGCCTCGCGATCACATTCGGCGGCGTGCCTTTGGGCGCGCCCATGCCAAACCAGGCGCTCGCTTCATAGCCTGGCACGGTCTCGGCGACCGTCGGCACATTCGGTAGTTGGGCGGAGCGCTTCGCCGTCGTCACCCCCAGCGCGCGCAGCTTGCCGCCTCTGATGAACTCAATCGACGACGGCATGTTGTCGAACATCACGTGCACCTGGCCGCCGATCAAATCGGGAAAGGCCGGACCCGCGCCCTTGTATGGCACATGGGTCATCTCGAGACCGGTCATTGATTTGAATAATTCGCCCGACAAATGCACCGAGGTGCCGCTGCCGGACGACGCGAGAATTACTTTGCCGGGATTTGCCTTAACGTGAGCGATGAATTCGCCAACTGATTTTACCGGCAGCGACATGGTGACTTCCATCACGTTCGGCACGCGCACGATGCCCGCGACAGGCGCCATGTCGTTTAAGAAATTAAACGGCAGCTTCGAGTACAGCGTCGCGTTGATTGCATTGGCGGGATTGACGAGGAACACAGTGTAACCGTCGGGCGTGGACTTGATCGCGAGCTCGGTACCGATGTTATTGCCCGCGCCCGGCCGGTTGTCGATCAGAATCTGCTGCCCCAAGCGTTCGGACAGATACTGTCCCATGATGCGCGCGAGGATGTCGGTAGTGCCGCCGGGTGGGTAAGGTACGATCCAGCGGATCGTGCGCACGGGATAAATATCGGCGGCGAGCGCACTTTGAATGCAAGTGCACGTACAGCCGAGAGCGGCCAGCGCGGCAAGAATTTTCATTTGCTTCCTCCGAAGGTATTAATTGATATTAATTTCGGTCACGATACCTGTATGACAGGTTAGCGGCAAGCAGCGCGCCGCGCTACACAGTGCGCATTTAGCGGGTCGGCTGGCGTGCAATTGCGGTTAAGGGAAGAGGTGGCCCGCGCATCGTTCAAGCGCACGCCGCTGAATTGCCCTATATCGACGCGCGCCGCTACAATGTCCTGACTACTGTCAAACGGGGGATACGCATGAACGAGCTGGTGCCGCGCAGTCTGGTGTTTGCTTTCATCATGGGATTTGCGTTAGTCGCAGGCGCGCAGCAATATCCGGCAAAACCGATCCGGATCGTCATCCCGTTCCCGCCCGGCAACACGATGGACATTATGGCGCGGCTGATCGGACCGAAAATTTCGGAGCGGCTCGGCCAAAACGTAATTGTCGATAACCGCGCCGGCGGCGCGGGGCAGCTCGGACTTGAAGTCGGCGCACGCGCCGCGCCCGACGGCTATACCTTGATCGGCGGCCAGGGCGGCAATCTCGTGGTGGCGCCGCATACCTATAAAAAGATTCCGTACGATCCGATTAAGGATTTTGCGCCGATCGCGTTGTCGACGACCAACTTTCTCGCGCTGGTCGTGCATCCCACCGTGCCGTTCAAAACGGTCAAGGATCTCATCACGTATGCGAAAGCGAATCCGAAAAAAGTGACCTTCGCATCCAACGGCGAGGGCGGATTTCCACATATGACGATAGAGTTGCTGCGGGTGATGGGCGGCTTTACATACGTGCATGTGCCATACAAGGGCAGCGCACAAATTGCCACCGATCTTATCGGCGGCCATATCGACGCGGCGATTGACGGCATCACCGGCCTCGCGCCGCATATCCGGTCGGGCAGGCTGCGCCTTCTGGCAATCACCAATCCCACGCGTGTGCCGGAATTTGATGCGCCGACAATTGCCGAGACATTGCCGGGCTACGACTCGCGCGGGTGGTTCGGCTTTCTGGCGCCGGCCGGTACGCCGCCCGCGATCGTGACCTTGCTCAACCAGGAAATTAATCGCGCGATAAATTTACCGGACGTCAAAGACAAACTCGTATCGGCCGGACTCATCATCGTCACCGAGCCGCCCGAGTTTTTCGCGGCAACGATCAAGAGTGATTACGCGAAATACGGAAAGCTGATCAAAGAAATCGGCTTTCAGCCGCAGTAGGATAACCGCGAAGCGCTGACTTCACCTTCCCGATTCTTTGAACGAGCAGCGCTAATTCTCACCTTCCCCTTTGCCCCGAAGGAAATCCCCTTGGGGGACAAGGGGAAGGCCCGGGATGGGGATGGGTCAACGCTTGCGACGAAAATATAAACCCATCCCCACCTCGGTCCTCCCC
>JANYCE010000061.1 GCA_025360445.1 Betaproteobacteria bacterium | reverse complement strand
TGGTACATCACCTAAGCACTCCTGTGGCAGAATCAGAGAATTTCATGGACATCGAAGTCGGTAACACCCCTTGCATCGTATTCTCCATTTGCGATCAAATGCTTACAGAGCTCTTGGGCAAAATCTCCGGACAGTAGTGATCGGGAATATTAATAGTGCGCTTGGGCGGATGAGTCGGTCTTGACTATGGGGCATGCAGGACAAGACGCGGTCGCAGCAGACTTCGTTCGACTGCCGAGAAATATTGCTGCGACGAGCATGATGATTCCACCAGTGCTCAGCCAGCCGATCTCCAAGCCGAACTTCGCAAACAGCACAATGAACGCCGCCATGCTGCCGACTGCCAGCGGAACAATGTTGCCAGTGCGTCGCGTCTGGAGTGCCAACACCCCGATCGCCACTGCAAGAAAAGTAGCCGTCAACGGTAATAGATACGGCGTGTAATCCAAAAATTCGATACCCAGCGCACTCAGGATGGCTGCATAGGCCGGAAAGCAGAGCGGGCAAGTCAATTTAGGTAGCAAAGCGGCACCGACCGCCGGGAACGAAGCCGCCATTGCCTGCCAGCGGCCGACGACCGCTGTTACCGGCCTACCCGCACTGAGCAACGCCGAACACATCAAGTCGATTGCCGGCATACCGCTCAATTTGCCCTGCGCGTCGCTGTACACCCGGCAGGCCCGTGTTCCGGCGTTGGGCGCAACACCCGCAATGTCTCTGCCATTCACCAGCATGGTTGGCGAGCCGTAGGCACGCGCATGATCTGGCGTGTCCGGCGCACTGCGCTCCCACTCTTGCCAGCGCGCCGAAACTCCGGTTTGCGTGAACGCCTTAATCAACCGGGAGCGCGTGGCCGGCACGTTCGGGCAGTCCGCGTCGTATATCAGCTCTACGATCATTGCGAATCCATTCGACTTTCCAGTGCATCGAGTATCGGACACTCGCTCGTGGGGCCATTGCCGCGACACCTGGCGACCAATTTGGTCAACGCGCGTTTAATCCGCTGCAAATCTGCAATCTTGCTGTCGATCGCAACAATTTTCTGACCTGCGCGTTGTCTGACATCGACGCAGGTCGTCCCGGACTCAATCCGCAGCGATAGCAGGTCTTGTATTTCGCTGAGCGAAAATCCCAGGAGCTGCGCTTGCCTGATGAAATTTAATCTGCGCACTGCGTCGTCGGCGTAAAGCCGATAGCCGGAGGTCGCGCGCTGAGGCTCCGGCAGTAACCCGCTTCGCTCGTAGTAGCGAATTGTCTGGACGTTTACGCCGCCGCGAGCTGCCAGCTTGCCGATGGTTAAAGTGTTCGCAGTCATCATGGTTTTCTCACAAAATAGAACTATAAACCCTGTACCTTGGTATAGAGTCAAGCGTGAAGTCCACCCGCATGGAGCATGCAAACGCCGGCGTGGAGTCGCCTCCTCAAACCAGAACTTGACCCGCCGCTGACATTTCCATAGTATTGGAACAATGAAATCGTCAGCCGCAGTGATCGCGCTTGAAGCGCTGGCCCAGGAATCGCGTCTTGGCATCTTCCGGCTGCTCGTGGCAGGCGGCCCGGATGGTTTGCCGGCCGGAGTGATCGCCGATCGCATGCGGTTGCCGGCGCCCACTTTGTCATTTCATTTATCACAACTTAAAAATGCGGGATTGATCGCGTGCCGGCGGGACGGCAGATCGCTTATCTACAGCGCCAGCTTTGCTGCAATGAACGGGCTCGTCGCGTTCCTGACTGAAAACTGCTGCGGTGGCAATTCCGAACAATGCGCGCCCGACCGCAGCGGGCTTAAACCCACCTCTAAAAGGAGACGTTCTTGAAACCCTTGCATTTTGCTATATCCCCACGCGGGAACAAGGCCAGCGCCTGCCGCGTGCCGCACACACACACTGACTCCCGCCATGTCCGAACCTGTTTATAACGTCCTGTTTCTGTGCACGCACAATTCCGCGCGCAGCGTAATGGCGGAAGCGATCGTCAATCATGTCACGCCTGCGCGTGGCAAATTCAAGGGCTATAGCGCGGGCAGCCAGCCCAGCGGCAGCGTGAACCCTTTCGCGCTCGAACGAATCGCGAAAATCGGGCTGCCGACCGACGGCATTCGCAGTAAAGACTGGAATGAATTCACCCTACCCGATGCACCAGTGATGGATTTTGTGTTCACGGTTTGCGACAGCGCCGCGAGTGAAGTTTGTCCGGTATGGCCCGGTCAACCGATGACCGCGCATTGGGGCGTGCCCGATCCATCCCAGGTCGCCGGCAGCGACGATGAAAAGCGCACAGCATTTGCACAGACATTCGCGTTGCTGCGAGTAAGGATTCAACTATTCGCGTCTCTGCCAATCGAAACACTAGACCGCCTCTCGCTGACGACCAGACTCGTCGACATAGGTAAGCGTAACTCGTGAGGCTGCGTGAACGCGCACTTGCGGAGGGCCTCGGCACTGCATTCCTGCTGGCCACGGTGATCGGATCCGGCATCATGGGAGAGCGTCTGTCCGGCGGTAACGTCGCCGTCGCGCTGCTGGCCAATTCAATTGCAACCGGCGCCGCGCTATATGCATTGATACTCGTGTTTGCACCAATTTCCGGCGCGCATTTTAATCCCGCAGTTACGCTGGTGATGGCGCTGCAGCGGCGCCTGGGCGGGGCAGAGGCCGGCGCATACGTCTGCGCGCAGATAGCAGGCGCTTTTGTCGGCGTGGCCGCGGCGCATGCGATGTTCAGTGAACCGTTGTTTTTTGCGTCTCAGCATCAACGCACCGGCGCCGCGCAGTGGTGGGCCGAGGGCGTCGCTACGTTTGGTTTGTTGATGGTTATTCTCGGCAGCGCACGCCAAAACCTTCCCGCGGTTGCTGCCGCGGTCGGTGCGTACATCACCGCCGCTTATTGGTTTACGGCATCGACCTCATTCGCTAATCCCGCGGTCACGCTGGCGCGCGCGGCCAGCGATACGTTTGCAGGCATCAGGCCGGTTGACATGCCGGCTTTCATCCTTGCACAAGTGGCTGGTGCGCTGGCGGCATTAATCGTGGTGCGGTGTTTTCATTCGCCAGGCAACGTCAACCAACAATAGCGCTGAAGCGATCGGGTTTATTCAGGCGCCGCCCCGCTTGCCGTATACAGCCTACGGCAAACATTTAATCCAGTACGGCGCTGCGCGCCTCGCGACTAATGTTAGCGATCATCAAGCTACGGCCGCACGTTGATCCAGTTTTGCCAGCAGTGCATTGAGCTTTTCAAATTCGACCGGCTTTACTTGATGGGCGTCGAAGCCCGCGGCCAGCGCGCGTTTGACGTCATCCGGTTGCCCATAGCCGGTCAGCGCGATCAGGAATATCCGGTCGCCGGATTGCCGACGGATTTCCCGCGCTACTTCATAACCATCCATGCCCGGCATGCCGATATCGATCATGGCGACATCGGGCGCCCGGTTCAAAGCCGCGCGCAAACCGGACTCGCCGTCGCTCGCGACCTCGACCGCGTGTCCCGCGGATTCGAGTAGCATCTGCATTGATGTCAGCGCGTCCTCGCTGTCGTCAATTAACAAAATCTGCAACGGTGGTGCGATTGTGCAGGCAAGCGGTTGAAAAAGATCCGCCTGTGAGCTCGCGGCAAGCAAAGGCAACCGCACGGTGAACGTGGCGCCTTTGCCCAATCCGGCGCTCGTCACCGACACCATTCCGCCATGCATCTCAACCAGGCGCTTAACGAGGGTTAGCCCGATACCCAAACCGCCTTTGCGATGCAGCGCCTGATCGGCCTGATAGAAAAGGTTAAATATCGATTCGCGTTGTTCGTTTTTGAGGCCGATGCCGTTGTCGGCGATTTGCAGCACCGCCTGTTTATCCTCTTTGAAGACAGAGATGTCGATAAATCCACCGGCCGGCGTGTAGGTAAGCGCGTTCGCGAGCAGATTGGTCACGACTTGTTCCAGCCGGGCGCGATCGCCAAGGACGCTCAAACCGGCCGCGCAATCAAGCGAAATCCGATGCGCATCCGCGCGGTTCGTCGATTTGATCGCGGCCACGGCGCCTTCGGTGATGGCGCCGAAATCAACCATTGCGTGATCCAGATTGATTTTTCCCGCCACCACGCGTCCGACCTCGAGCAGGTCATTAACCAGCCGCGTCAGTTGTTCGGATTGCCGCAAAATGATGGCCTGCGCGGCGAGCCTGTTCTCGGCCGACAAGTCGGGTCTCTGCAGAACGACGGCCGCATTGCTGACGGCGCTCAACGGGTTTCTGAGTTCGTGGCCGAGCATCGCAAGAAATTCATCTTTTGCCCGGTCCGCTGCGCGCAGCAGCGACTGCTCGTGCTCGATGCTTGCCTCGCGCTCGTGGATGGTGCTTGCAGCTTCGACTAACGCCTGTGCGACTTCGCGGACTTCGTTGATCTCGGATGCCGTGGGCGCATCCGGCGGAGTCTTTCCTGCGCCGACAGAGCGGGCAGCAGGGACTAGCTCCGCTATCGGCAGCGCGATGCGGCGGCCGGTTCGAAAAGCGAACCAGAGCGCGAGCCCGAAAGTAAGTAGCGCGCCAAATGCAATCAGCAAGCTCGCCCGGTATGCAGCCGCGTTCACTTCTGCCACCGGAATGGCAAAACCCACGCTCCAATTGCTGAACTCGGACGTTTTGTGCGTCTGGTACGTCGCTAAGCCGTCGATTGTCAAACCGCGATTCCAGCCGTCGGGTGCCTCGCGGACGGCGGCCCTGAAGCTGCTGCTTGCCAAGTCGCCCGGCGAACGGGGTGGAGCCCTGGCGATAAACCGGCCCGTGCCATCGACCAAACCAATGACCCAAGTCGCAGGCACACGCTGCACGGCTATCAGCCTGGCGAATGCGGCGGGTTGGATCGCCGCCGACAGCACGTAAGCAACCTCGCCATTGCGCAGAACAGGAATGCGTATCGGGACGATGTGAGTGTCGGTCGAGCGGCCGATGCGAATGTTGCCCACCGCGGGCCGCCGCGTTGCGACTGCGCCCTGGACGCTTTCGAGGTCCAGCACGATGGGCAACTTCTCTGTTACAGGGCGAATGGTATTTACGAGCTGCTGCCCCGATGGCATGGTGAGACTGACGCTATGCCAGTCGGGCTGCGATTTCACCATGCGCACGGCTTCTTCACGAAATGCCGCCAGCTTGCCTGCCTCAAGGCTGTCTGAAGCCGCCAGCGCAGTCAGCGTATTTATATGGCCGCGTATCTCGGCGTCGACCGCCGTCATAACGGCGTGATTGCTATCAACCGCGCCGCGTCGAAACGCCTCGCGTTCGTAGTCTACGAGCACGCCACCCACAACAAGACACAGCAGCATCGGCGGAAGAGCGGCCTGAAGCGTGAGATGCAGGAGCTTTGAGCGCAATTTCATAGTGGTTCAGTCAGTAAAAAGAACAGCTTTGTCGCCCCGACGCGCAAATAACGAGTGAGCGGGCACCCAATACCCGCATGCTCTATACGTCTACTTCACCGTCACGCCGGCGGATTTTACGATGTCGCTGATCTGTTTGGTTTGATCGCGGCGAAACGCATCGAGTTCAGCGCGCGTGCTGCCGACGAGATCCAGACCGAGGCCTTTCAACTGCTCGCCGAATTGCGGCTCCTTCACCGACTTCGCGATTTCAGCGCTGGCTTTTGCGAGCACCGCTTCCGGCGTGCCGGTGGGCGCGACCACGCTGTACCAACCGAGCGTCTGATAGCCCGGCACCACTTCTGAAATCGACGGCACGTCGGGCAATAACGCATTGCGCGTGGGACCGGTCACGCCGAGCGCACGCACCCGCCCCGATGACACTGCGCCCATCACGGCCGGCACGACGCCGTATGTGAGTTGCACTTCCCTGCCCATCGTCGCCGACAACGCCTCGGAGATGCCTTTGTAAGGCACATGCAGCATGTTGGTGCCCGTCAATCGCGTAAAAAGATCACCCGACAAATGCTCGGACGCGCCCGTTCCGGCGGAGCCGTATGCGAGTGACGATTTTTTTGCGAGCTCGATCAACTCGCGCACCGATTTGGCGGGCATATCGTTATTCACGACGAGCACGAACGGGACGGTGCCGAGCAGGCTGATCGAAGCAAAATCCTTGCTGAGATTAAATTTAACATTCGGATAAACGGACGTTGCGACCAGCAACTGTGAAGTCAGCATCATCCACGTGTAACCATCGGGCACAGCGCGCAATACGAGATCAGCGCTCAAGATACCCGCGACGCCGGGCCGTGCATCGACGACGATGCGTTGACCCCACGCGCCATAAAGACGATCGGCCAGCGCGCGCGAAATAATGTCGGGGCCCGAACCCGGCGCGCTGCCAATCACGAGCCGGATTGGTTTATCAGGGAAAGTCGGCTGCGCAGCGTGTGCGCCCGACAGCCCGATAGCTAATGCAAGCGCGCCTGCCAATTCAACAACACTCATATCGATTCTCCTCAGCTGGTCTTAACTCGCAGCCGCGACTGGCCGCGCGCAAAAAAAGTCCGGTTATGATGCTTATGAGGACGGCGTTTGTCCAGAGCCGGGGTAATCGCAATAGAACTCAAACAAACGAACACAATATTTACTTTTTTAAGCGGGGCGAAAATGGCAACAAACGGCTTTGTCGATGACTTGCGATGTACCGCGTCGTTACACGCCGCAAACATAACAATTACAATCTGAAAACAATTTTTATTTAGAGGATTCTTAATTTTATGGCGACCAACATCACAGCCGGCACCGCCCCGTATTGCATGATGATTACGTTTGAGATCGCGCCCGAAGACGAGGCCGACTTCAACGATATATACGATAACGATCACATACCGAATATTCTCAAACTACCGGGCGTGCTCGAAATCATCCGGTTTCGCGACGCGGCAATGAACGAGCGTGGGCACCTCGTTTACTCGGCGATTTATTTTCTCGCCAAAGAAAATCTGCACGAGACGACCGAGTGGAAAACGTTATCCGACATGGGCCGCTGGATGCCGGTGATCCGGCCAAAGGTCAAATCGCGCGCACGCCGCGCCGGGCCGGTGGTCGCGAGGTTCACGCCCTAAAGAGTCTCCGATAACATTCGCTGCGCGGGCCGGTGTCGAGCGCTCAGCTCAAAAATCGTAGGGCGCAATAACCAACGGGCATTGCGCCGGACCAAAGCCCCGCAACATCAATTCTCTTGATAACCCCTGGAGGGGACAAACGTCACGGAGCAAATAGACAAGCCTCAGGGGTGCTTTTCGATGATTTATCGCAGAGGTGTGCCGGGATTGAAATTTATCGGCGCAATGTCCGTTGGTTATTGCGCCCTACGCTCTGCTAAAGAGTCTCCGATAACATTCGCTGCTCCGGCGCGGGCCGGTGTCGAG
>JANYCE010000018.1 GCA_025360445.1 Betaproteobacteria bacterium | reverse complement strand
CATCTCGTGCACGTTGGTGTAACCGGCGTTGTACGAAACGGTCTCGCTCTCGATGCCGCTCCACGTCGGGCTTGAAATAATTTTGCGCGGCTGCGCCTGGATATCGCGAAAACGGATTTTTTCGTCTTCGCGATGAATCGCGAGATGCGTGTGATCGAGGCCGGTTTGCCTGCCCAGCGCCTGCCACGCCTTGACCGCGACATGGCCGTTGGTCTCGGGCGCGAGCATCAACACCACCTCGGCCGCGTCAATGTCGGTCTCTATTTTCGGCATGCCGCACGTCACACCCGCGGCGGTGACGAGGCCGCTCAATTCACCGAGCTGCTTCACCTCGGTTTGCGTATTCCACGTAATGCCCTTGCCACCATTGCCGACCTTACCCATCAATGGGCCGAGCGCGGTAAACCGTTTGTACACATTCGGGTAATCGCGCTCGACCACTTGCAGGTTCGGCGCCGTTTTACCCGGAATTAATTCGCACTCGCCGCGTTTCCAGTCCTTCACCTCGAACGGCTGTGCCAATTCGGATGGGCTGTCGTGCATCAATGGTGTTAACACCAGTTCTTTTTCGACGCCGAGATGACCGGCGCACACCTCGCTGAACGTCTTCGCGAAGCCTTTGTAAATATCCCAGTCGCTGCGCGATTGCCACGCGGGGTCCACCGCGGTCGACAGCGGGTGAATGAATGGATGCATGTCGCTGGTGTTGAGATCGTTTTTTTCATACCAGGTGGCAGTCGGCAGCACGATGTCGCTGTAAAGGCAGGTCGTGCTCATGCGAAAGTCGAGCGTCACCAACAGGTCAAGCTTGCCCTCGGGCGCGTGCTCGTGCCACACCACTTCGCTCGGCTTCGCCTGGTCATGGCCCAGATCTTTTCCCTGCACGCCGTGGGTCGTGCCGAGCAGATGCTTGAGAAAATACTCATGTCCCTTGCCCGACGAACCGAGCAGATTGGAGCGCCACACAAACATGTTGCGCGGCCAGTTGGCGGGATGGTCGGGATCGGTGCAGCTCATTTTGAGCGACCCGTCTTTGAGCGCCTTGACGGCATAGTCTTTCGGCTCGCTGCCGGCAGCCTCGGCATCGCGCACCACTTGCAGCGGGTTCGTCTGCAATTGCGGCGCGCTGGGGAGCCAGCCCATACGCTCGGCGCGCACGTTGTAGTCGATCATGCTGCCGCCATAAAGTTTTTTGTCGGCCAACGGCGAGATGACTTCCTCCATGCCGAGTTTTTCATAACGCCATTGGTCGGTGTGCGCGTAAAAGAAGCTAGTGCTGTTCATCTGACGCGGCGGGCGAATCCAGTCGAGCGCGAACGCGAGTGCGGTCCAGCCGGTCTGCGGGCGCAATTTCTCCTGCCCCACGTAATGCGCCCAGCCGCCGCCGCTTTTGCCCACGCAGCCGCACATCATCAGCATGTTGATGACGCCGCGATAGTTCATATCACTGTGGTACCAGTGATTCATCGCCGCACCGATAATCACCATCGACTTGCCGTGGGTCTTGTGTGCGTTCTCCGCGAACTGACGCGCGACCGTAATGAGTTGCGCGCGCGGCGTGCCGGTGATGCGCTCCTGCCACGCCGGCGTGTACGGCGTATCGTCGTTGAAGTCTTTGGCGGCCAGTTCGCCGGCAAGCCCGCGCGCGACACCGTAGTTCGCCACCTGCAGATCGAACACGGTGGCCACCATGGTCGCGCCTTTGTTAAGCGCAACAAGCTGGACGGGCACGGTGCGTACGAGCACGTCGCCGCTGCCATTGTCACCTTGCCCCTTCAACACGTTGTTGGGAAAATGCTCGCTCTCAATGCCGCCGAAATACGGAAAGCCGATTTTCGCCGTGAGCTGGCTTGGCGCCGTGCCTTCAAGCAGCGACAGCTTCAGTTTGACCGCATGGCCTTCGCGCGCTTCCTTAGCTTGCAGGTTCCACTGCCCCTGATCGGAGCGGCCGTCCGGCCCCCAGCGAAAACCGATGGCGCCGTTGGGCAGAACCACGTTCCCGGATTCATCGTATGCAACCGTCTTCCAATCCGGATTGTTGGCGGCACCCAGTTGGTCACCGAAATCCGACGCCCGCACGTAACGATCGGGCACCATGATGACGTCGCCACCGGGCAGCGTGTGCTCCTTCAACATCACCAGCATCGGCATGTCGGTGTAGCGGCGCACGTAATCGTCGAAATATGCGCTCCGTTCCTGGCCGCCGTCCGGAAAGTAAAACTCTTTCAGAATCACGTGCCCCATCGCCATCGCCACTGCGGCGTCGGTGCCCTGCTTCGGATGCATCCAGATGTCGGCGAGCTTGGCGACTTCAGAATAATCCGGCGTGACCGCGACGGTCTTCGCCCCCTTGTAGCGCACCTCGGTAAAGAAGTGTGCGTCCGGCGTGCGCGTTTGCGGAATGTTGGACCCCCACGCGATGATGAAACTCGAGTTGTACCAGTCGGCAGATTCCGGCACGTCCGTCTGCTCGCCCCACACCTGCGGGCTCGACGGCGGCAGGTCACAGTACCAGTCGTAAAAACTCATGCTGACGCCGCCGATCAGACTTAAGTATCGCGAGCCGGCGGCATAACTCACCATCGACATCGCGGGAATTGGCGAAAAACCAATCACGCGGTCGGGGCCGTATTTTTTGATGGTGTAGACGTTGGCTGCGGCGACGATCTCATTAACCTCATCCCAATGCGAGCGCACGAAGCCGCCGAGGCCGCGCACTTGTTGATAGTCGCGGCGCTTGCTGTCGCTCTCTACAATCGACGCCCACGCTTCAACCGGATCATGCGTCAGACGCGCCGCGCGCCAGCTTTTAAGCAGCCGTCCGCGCACCAACGGGTACTTGACGCGATTAGCGCTGTACAAATACCAACTGTAGCTCGCGCCACGCGCGCAACCGCGCGGTTCGTGGTTGGGCATGTCCCAACGCGTGCGCGGGTAATCGGTCTGCTGGGTTTCCCAGGTGACGATGCCGCCCTTGACATAAATTTTCCAGGAGCACGAGCCGGTGCAGTTAACGCCGTGTGTCGAGCGCACGACCTTGTCATGTGCCCAGCGATTGCGGTACGCATCTTCCCAGGTGCGGTCTTCACCAGTGACAACGCCGTGACCATCGGCAAAGGATTCGCGGGGTTGCGAGAAGTAACTGAGGCGATCAAGGAAATGGCTCATGTATTAGTTCTCCGAAACACTTGGCTTAAGGATTTTTTACGTATGCATTGGCACGCAGGTAGAACCACCAGTTGAGCACCAGGCAAAGCGCGTAGAACACGGCGAACGCATACATCGCGATTTCCGGAGTGCCGGCAGTGATCTGCGCGCCGATGACGACGGGTGCTATGAAAGCGCCGTATGCGGCGATCGCCGAGGTCCATCCCAGTACCGGTCCGGCCTGCGTGCGGTCGAAAATTACGCCGATGGTGCGAAAGGTCGAACCATTGCCGAGACCCGTTGCGGCAAACAGGATCACGAAGAGAATCATAAACGGCAGGAAATACTCTTCAGGTGTCGGCGACTTGTAGGCAAGGAGCATCACGTAACCCACGGCAGTGGAGGCGGCTACCATCACCGCCGAAATAATCTGGGTCACGATCGAGCCGCCCACCTTGTCGGATATCCAGCCGCCGACCGGACGAATCAGCGCGCCGACGAAAGGCCCGATCCACGCGTAGGCCAGCACCGCCGGCGCGTTCGGATTAGCGAGCGTATGCCGCATGATGCCGGCCGCATCGGGTACATGGCTGACGCCGAAGATCACTTTCATCGATAGCGGCAGCGCCATCGAGAAACCGATAAACGAGCCGAACGTGACGATATACAGAAGC
>JANYCE010000406.1 GCA_025360445.1 Betaproteobacteria bacterium | reverse complement strand
CATTCTGCACTTTCATGAATTGCGCGAAATCTTCGGGTGACTTGCTCGTCACGATTTCAGCGCCCGCTTCGTTCAACCGCCGCACGACTTCAGGGTCGGCGACTACTTTGGCGGCCGCCGCAAATAGCTTCATGACGATGGGCCGCGGCGTGCCGACCGGCAGATAAACGCCCTGCCAGGAACCGTTTCTGATTGTGGGAAAACCGACTTCGGTCATCGTCGGCGTCTCGGGCAGCAACGCAAATCGCTTTGGCGAAATCACGCCAAGCGCCTTGATGCGGCCGCTTTTAATATGCGGCAACACTGCCGCCAGGCTCACAACCGCGACCGACACTTCGCCGCTGACCAGCGCAGTCGTCGCCGCACCGGCGCCGCCTTTGTATGGAATGTGCTCGAGCGTGATGGCGGCGGCGCGCATGAAGATTTCCATTTCCATACGTTGCGCGCTACCCGAGCCCGACGAGCCGAAGTTAAGTTTGCCCGGCCGCGCTTTGGCATACTCGACAAATTCTTTGACGCCGTTCACGGGCACCGACGGATGCACAGCCAGCGCGCCCGGCACATCGACGACCTCCGTTACGGCGATAAAGTCGCGCAACGGCCGCACCGGGAACTTCGGAAATATGCTCGGGTTGATCGCCATCGTGCCAACGTTGCCAAGCAAAAACGTATACCCGTCAGGACTCGCGTGCGCGGCTACTTCGACACCGATGTTGCCGGAAGCGCCAGGGCGATTGTCGATGACGACCTGCTGGCCGAGCTCCTGGATCAGCTTGGGTTGGATGATGCGGCCAACGATATCCGAAGCGCCGCCGGGCGCAAAAGGGACCACCATGCGCACCGCCCTTGTCGGATATGCTTCCGCGGTTGTGGCTGCGACACGATAAAGCCCGGCGGTTTCCACATCCTCCCCGCCAACGGGCCTGCGGCTAACGAGTCCGGATGTGCCGGGCACAAAAGGGATCACCATGCGCACCGCTCGCGACGGGTATGCCTGGGCGCACACGCTGCCTGAAATCGCCATCAACGCCGCCAACGACAGCTTTAGAGCAATCAATTTCACTGAACTCATATTTTGCTCTCGTAGCGCCGGCGTCTTAACCGCAATGCAGGAGGCTGGCGAGGCGCCTGCGTTTTCGTTACGGCCTCTTCGTCCGCTCGACAGCAGCTGCCGGCACCGCTGCACGCGCGACTTGGCCGGCATCTTTCAGCGTGTCGATCGACCAGCACAGTTTGAGCAACGCATCCGTCTCGCTCGTCGACAAAATGCCATTCGCGAATTTGCGAAATTTCGACTCCAGATCAGCGTCGCTCATCGGCCGCGCGAGGCTGCCGATTGCATGCTCGACGTGCTTTGTCACAGTGCGGCCGTCTTTGAGCTTGATTGCGATATGTGCCGCGTCTTCGTGCACGCTTTGGTCGACGACCGCGCTGACTTTGTCGCGTAGTTCGATGACTTGCGGATCGCGCACACACGCGTCGCTGTAGACCTCTTCACCGCCTTCGCCATGAATGATCGCGACCGCCGCTGAATGGTAGACACTGAACTTGCCTTCGAGGCCGGCCTGCGGTGACTTCTTGCCGGTAAGCTCGAGCACGAGCGGATGGACTTTCAGCTCAATGCGGTCGATGTCGGGAGCCTGCAGTTTGTGCTCGTTGCGAAGTTGTACGCAGCCGTCAATGATTGGATGAATCACGATTCCGCACGCGAACGGTTTGTACGTATTGAGAGCGACTTCCCAGGTGTCGCCGAGCTTGGCCGTAATCTCGTCGTAGTTGCGCGCAGTCGCGAGCACGTTGGCGAACCCGCGCGGCGCTTCGATGGCGCGCTCTGAACTCGTGAAGTTTTTCGACGCCAGAAACGCAGCGGTCATGCCGTTTTGCGCCGCGCGCCCCGGATGAAACGGCTTGCACATGGTGCCGAACATTTCTCGCAGGCCCGACGACTGTGTAGCCGCGATGCCAAGCGCCCAGGTCATCTGTTGCGCACTGAGCTTCAACACTCGCCCGACCGCCGCTGCCGCACCGAACACGCCGGCCGTGCCAGTGATATGCCAGCCCACATCGTAGTGCGACGGATAAACTGCATTGCCGATCCGGCACTCGACTTCGACACCAAGTATGAATGCGTGCAGGAAATCAGCGCCGCTCATCGGCCGGTATTCGGCAAGCGCCAGCAGCGCTGAGGCGACCGGGCCGCTCGGATGGATGACCGTTTTCAAATGCGTGTCGTCGAAATCGAACATATGCGAGCTGATGCCGTTCAAGAGCGCCGCATGCATGATATCGAGACGCTCGCTGCGTCCGAGCACGCTCGCCTGTGCGGGCCCTGAAA
>JANYCE010000393.1 GCA_025360445.1 Betaproteobacteria bacterium | reverse complement strand
CAATAAATTCATTCAGCATTTTGAGGATGTCGGCGGCGACGGGTTGTCGCCCGACACCATTCATTCCATGCTGGCACACAAGGGTTTCCGCAACGTGGAACTGGTGGCCGGTGATATCTGCGAGACCGTACCGCAATATTGCGCCAAACACCCGGAACTCAAAATCGCCCTCCTGCATATAGATGTCGACGTTTACGCCCCCACCGTGGCGATTCTTGAGAACATGTTTTCGCGGGTGGTGCGCGGCGGCCTTGTTGTGATGGACGACTACGGCACCATCGCCGGCGAAACGCGCGCGGTTGATGAATTTCTTGCCGGACAGGCGGCGCCTGTCCACATCGGCAAGCTGCCGCTGTCGCGAGTGCCGGCCTATATCCGAATTGAATAGGTAATCGGGGCGGCCATTTCAATAAATTGATGACGACTTGATCAGGACAATTTATGAAAAGTCACAGCGAAGTCCAGAAAACGCGGGAAAGTTATCACCGCGAACCGGCGAAAAAAGCCGTGCACCGCAGTTCCCTGCTGGTGCCGGAACTCGCCGGTGCCACGGCCTCAATCTCGTTTCTCAATCATTTCCTGCTCAAACGCAATTATGACGACGTCGCCTGCAAGATTACCGGGGTAGCCGCCGACGGCCGGCTGGTCAATGCTGTGACGGTTCCGGTATCCGAGCCGCGCGTGTATTCAATTGTCCCGTCCGAACTGCTCGGCCAGCGCGCGCACATGTATGTGGTCGAATTTTTCTGCGCCAGCAATCTGTTCGTACCCTTTCCCGCGGCAATGATCAATCATGAGGGGGGGAATTTTCTCAATTCAGTTCATTCCTATAACCGGGTGTTCAACGACGTCTTCGAAAATGATGCGATCAACGCGATCAATGTGCCCGAGGCGTCGATCGATGTAGAACTCGATGATGGCTACGAGCCGTTTTTTGTCTTCTCGTCCGGAATATTGCCGTTCAAGGACAGGATTCCCGTTCGCCTTGATGGCCCGGGCACCAGTGAAACCCGCGAATTTGCGGTTGAAATTCCAAAACTGGCGCATTACACCGTCGGTCTGGGCGATGCCTTTCGCAAACCCGGTGCGCAGCCGGCGAAGGTCATGCGCATCGAGCAGCCGCCACAGTTCATGTTTTACGGACGCCTGCTGGTCGGCACACGTGATCTATCCACCGGGGCGTTCTCGGCCAATCACTCGTATTACGACAGTTCCACGGTCAGCGAGTACTGGCCGAACCCCGATCCGTCATTCCGGACTTATCCGGTGATCCCGGGATTCGGCGTCGCCATCCGCATGTATCCCATCATGTCGCCCGGGACTTTGCGGGTATTGATCGACGCGCGTGATTCCCGAACCGGCAAATTGCACAATATCTGTGCCGGCGAGCTGACCTCCCCCGGCAGCGGTCACCTTGACGTCGATGTCTCAAAACTGCTGTCGGAAGCAGCCATTGAAACCGCTGCCATCAGCGTCAGCGCAACGCCCGCCGCCGGCAATACACCGACCCGGATCAGTCACCAGATCGTTTATTACGATCGGGATTCGCGCAGTCGGCTGCAAGCGTCGATCAACGTGTCACTTGCCACGCCAAATACGTTTCAGCCCCCCGGCAAAACTTCCCAGTCGTGGGGGCAGATCATGCTTAGCAAGGACTACCGATCGGGCATGGGGCTCTCGTTTAACAAGCCATCAGGCGAGCCCGGCGAGGTAAAAATCGAGTTTTACTGTATGCAGGGAAAATTTCTCGAAAAATCCTTTTCGCTATCGCCCGGAGGCTCATGGTGCATGACCGGAGAAGCCTTGCTTGAGGCGCTGAACTCCGCCGGTCACGATAAAAGCGATGTTGAGCCGATCTGGTATTTCGCCCGCTCGCCCCGCGCGGACCTGACCGGCTTTATGGCGCAGAGCCATCTTCTAAGCGGGCACACCAGCGGAGAACATTCGTTCTAGTTTCAACGCTCAATGCTGTTTAATTCATACACCTTCATTCTGCTGTTTCTGCCACTCGCGGCCTGCGGCTTTTATCTGTGCGCCCGCCGCAGTCACACACTGGCGGCAAGCTGGCTTGCGCTGGCGTCGCTATTTTTCTACGCCTGGTGGAATCCGAAATTCGTGCTGCTGTTGTGCGCGTCGATCGTCTTCAATTTCGTTGTCGGCCGGGTCATCGCCAATCGACGCGCCGATGCAGGCGGCAAAACAGTATTGATATCCGCCATTGTCGCCAATCTCGCGCTACTGATGTTTTTCAAGTACGAGAATTTTTTCGTCACGACGTCAAACGCGATTGCCGGAACGCATTTCGGGCTCGCCGACATCGTACTGCCGCTGGGCATCTCATTTTTTACGTTCACTCAGATCGCTTTTCTGGTGGATGCCTACCGCGGTCTAGCCGCAGAATA
>JANYCE010000047.1 GCA_025360445.1 Betaproteobacteria bacterium | reverse complement strand
GTGATGTCGCTCGGTCAACTCAAAATCCTGCAGGAAGTCATCACGCTGGTTGTCTTTGTGCCGTTCGCGGTTTTCTATATGGACCAGAAGCTCACCTTGAATTATTTATATGCCGGGGTGTGCCTGCTTGGCGCGGTGTATTTCATTTTCAAAACCTGACCACCGCTCAATCCTGAATCCCCAATCCCGGCTTTTCATGCACATCCACGTCCTCGGTATCTGCGGCACCTTCATGGGCGGCATTGCGGCAATCGCGAAGGCGGCCGGCCATGCGGTGACCGGCTGCGATGCGAACGTCTATCCGCCCATGAGCACCCAACTCGAGGCGCAGGGCGTCAAGCTCATCGAAGGCTTTAGTGCGGATCAATTGAACCTCGCGCCTGATGTGTTCGTGATTGGCAACGTGGTCACGCGCGGGAATGCTTTGATGGAAGAAATTCTCGATCGCGGCTTGCCGTATATCTCAGGGCCGCAATGGCTGGCTGAAAACGTGCTGCGCGGCCGTTGGGTGCTGGCGGTGGCCGGCACCCACGGCAAAACCACCACCACGGCGATGCTCGCGTGGATACTTGAACACGCAGGACTCAAACCGGGATTTCTGATTGGCGGCGTACCCGAGAATTTCGGCATCTCGGCACGATTGCCAGCCTCCCCCCCCATCCCGGTTGCCCCCTCGCCTGTCGAATCACGCTCGCCCCCTCACCAGGGGGGAAGGCGAGAGATTCCTCTTCCCCTTGACGCGGGAGGGCCAGGGCGGGGGTGCGACACGTCTCCATTCTTCGTGATCGAAGCCGACGAATACGACACCGCGTTTTTCGACAAACGATCCAAATTTGTGCATTACTCGCCGCGCACAGTCATTCTCAACAATCTCGAATTCGACCACGCGGATATTTTTGCCGATCTCGCCGCGATCGAAATCCAGTTTCATCACCTTGTGCGCACCGTGCCCGGCGCGGGCCTTATCGTCAGCAATGGCGCGGACACCAACTTAGAGCGCGTGCTTGCGCGCGGGGCGTGGACGCCGGTCGAGCGCTTTGCCGCAGCCGCAGGCTGGCAAGCCGGCGCGCAGTCGGCGGACGGCCGCTTCGAGGTGAGCTTCAATGGCCAGCCACAAGGTGAAGTGCAATGGGATTTGCTTGGCGCGCATAATCAAATGAACGCGCTGGCGGCGATCGCCGCGGCGCGGCATGCCGGCGTCGCCCCTGCGGTCGCGCTCGAAGCGCTCGGCGCGTTTGAAAACGTCAAGCGTCGCCTCGAGTTGCGCGGCACCGTCGAGGGTGTTTCGGTATATGACGATTTTGCGCACCACCCGACCGCGATCGCAACCACCATTGCCGGACTGCGCAGCAAGATTTCGCAGCAGTCAAATAAGGCGCGCATTCTCGCCGTACTTGAACCGCGTTCCAATACGATGAAGCTCGGCGTTCTCAAAAATGCAATCGCGCCAAGTCTCGCTGATGCCGACCGCGTGTTCTGCTATGGCGCGGGGCTTGGTTGGGATCCGACCGCGGCGCTCGCGCCGCTCGGCGCCAAGGCCGAAATTCATCACGACCTCGGCCAGCTTGTGACGGCCATCGCGCAGGCCGCCAAGCCGGGCGACCATGTGCTCATCATGAGCAATGGCGGGTTCGGCGGCGTTCACGACAAGCTCCTGCACACGTTGGGAACTCGTCGTGGCTGACACGCTGCAGGACCTCGCGCTAGACTTTCGCGCGCTTGGCGCTCCTGCAAATTGAAACCCGGGAAGAGACGCGGCTCATAAAGTTGCTCGGGCGGGTGGTCAATCTCGAAAACTGGCCGCTTTTTGTGTGGCCGATCGCCGACGGCTTAAAGTGCGTGCCGCGCACCGACGTCATGACGCAGACCTATGAATTTCAGGACGCGCTGCGCCATATCGATAAGACGCCGCAGAACGGCGTATATGCGCTGATCGACGCCCAGTGAGATCTGTGGCGGGGACGCTCAAATTTTTTGTCAGCGCGAAGAGGACCTTACATCGCGTATTCCGGCACACAACTGAAGTGCCAAGTTAAGACAGTCCTTGTTTTATAGTCGTTCAGCACGGCTCCAATTCAACATCAATTTCCGTTTGCAGCGTTCACCGCCTTGTTTGGCGATCTCAGTGTAAAAATTACTAAACCGGCGGATTCTGCAAGAATGTCCGTCATCAATCGAAATTTTTAATCTGGATTGCATCCAACCGGCACATTGGGTCGTAATATCAGGGAGGGCGCTCCGGACGGAATGCCACATACATATAAACGAGGAACAGCATGTCAAAAATTTCGCGAACTTCAGCCCTGATATTACCGCTCGTACTTGCAGCGTGCGCCGCACCCATGCAGGCGCCCGACGCACCCTCCGCGGTTACGCCCCCCGCCGGGAGCAAATATGCGATGACAGCAGTCGGCATCGGCGAGATTACTTACGAGTGTCGCGCCAAGGCCGGTGCAGTCGACGCGTTCGAATGGGTGTTCGTGGCCCCGGTGGCGACCCTGTATGACAGCAAAAAGGCGGTAATTGGCAAGTATTACGCAGGGCCGACCTGGGAAGCTAACGATGGCAGCAAAGTTACCGGCAAGCAGCTGGCGGTAGCACCGGCGACCGGCGCGCAAAATATTCCGTTGCAGCTCGTGCAGGCCAATCCGGCTACCGGCAGCGGCGCGATGAGCGACGTCACGTATATCCAGCGTCTGAATACGCAGGGGGGTGTCGCCCCGTCGGCGCCGTGTACGAAGGCAAATGCGGGCGCGAAGCAACAGGTTAAATACCAGGCCGACTACGCTTTCTATAAGAAATAGATTCGCTCTACACGTAACATAATAACTAGAGGCGGGCGACGCCCGCCTCTAGTTATTGCAAATCGTAGGCTTGTTGCAGACCCGCGATATCGATTTTCGTCATCTTCCTCATTGCTGGCATGACGCGTTTTGATTTTTCGCGATCGGGGTCGCGCAGCGGCTCGCTCAATGCAGTAGGAATGCTCTGCCACGATAGCCCGAACTTGTCTTTCAACCAGCCGCACTGAACTTTTTCTCCGCCCGCGGAAAGCTTCTCCCACAGGTCGTCGACTTCGCCCTGAGTTTTGCAATCGACAAAGAATGAGATCGCAGGTGTGAAGCTGAAATGCGGCTCGCCATTGAGCGCGAAGAATTCCTGGCCTTCCAGTTGAAAGGTTACGGACATCACGGCGCTTTTTGGCCCCGCGCCGCCGTCGCCCCAGCGCGTGATCTTGCCGGCTTTGGAATTCTTGAATATTCCTACGTAAAAATTCATTGCCGCTTCAGCCCTGCCGTCAAACCATAGAAACGGGGTGATTTGTTGCATGCGTTCCTGCGCGGTGCCCATCCATTTTCGATAATTTGGATCGTCGTTGATCGACGAGAACGCGTTCCAGGTGACGCCGCCGTGATTCGAGCGAAAAAGTCCTTACGGCGAAGTGTCTGCGTACCAGGCGTTCGCTTCGTCGCGGTGACCCGGGGTAAGCCAGAATGTGTGATCGACGCTGCGGCCCTGCGCGCCTTCGGGCGCCTTGGCAAATGCGGGTGGGCGCTGCGCCGCTTGCCATGTTTGCCCGCGATCGATCGAGCGCATAACGGTTGGACCGAGATGCCCCGTTTTGGTGGCGGCAAAGCCGAGTGCGCCCATCGCGCGGGTCGAGCACCACTTGACTCACGATATGGCCGAGAAAATGCGGCCCCGCGACGCGCCAGTTTTCGCGTGTCGCATCGCCGTGCACGAACCATGCCCCTTTGCGCGTGGCGACCAAGCGCGTAAGTGGGCGCTCGTTATGCACACCGCCTCGTCCATGTTTTTCGCCTCGATTAAGAAGTAACCGCCGAGCTGCTTCTTGGTTTCCGCGAACGGGCCATCGGTGGCGGAAATTTTCCCGTCGCGCACACGCACCGTGGCCGCCGCTAGCAACTGCAGCCGGTCGCAGGCAATGAAATGGCCGCTGCGTTTAATCTCGTCGATAAAAACGCGGTAATCGGCGTAATGGCGCGTTGCCGCTTCTTCCGACATGTGTTCCATCAGCGTGTCGGCGCAAATCGGGCATCTTTTTTGTCCCACGGCGACCACTCGCCTCAGCGCTTGAAGTCGTTAATCAGAGCAAACACTTTCTCCGCCGACGCATTGATGCTCATCGAACGCTCGACTCGAAACGTATTGGGCTTGGTCGCGGCAAATATCAAGGTGCCGGCAATAATGGTGACGACGGCAATCGCGATGATCTTTAGCATGAGCTTTCCTGTTGGCAAGGCATTTACATCTGCACCAAAATCATCCACGACACGCCAAAACGGTCGGCTACCATGCCAAAGCGCGGCGAATAAAATGTTTTCATCATTGGCATTTGCACCTGGCCGCCCGTACCGAGCGCAGCAAACACACGGTCCGCTTCGGCCACGGTCTCGCCGGTCAGCGACAGCGAAAACCCCTGAAAATTAGGTTTGCCTTCGCACCGCCCGTCGGAGGCCATCACCGTAGTGTCGCCCATGCTAAGGCATGCGTGCATCACCTTGTTCTCGGAACCGGGCGCCATGCATCTCCGGGCTCCGGCGCTGCGTTCAGCGTTCCCGCTCTTTCCAGAGCAGTTATTTTAAACGACACGTTGTTGCTTTAAACTGCAAACCTCCCGACAGCTCAGCATGCCCGCAAGCTCCGCGGCGCGCTCGTGAGCGTTTCTCCTTTCGCCTTTTATTAATTAAGCAGGCGAATGCGAGCGGGGTATAAGTTGTCTGAGCCTCTTTTAAACCGCCTCGTATAAAGGCATCCATGCAAAACCCCCGCCTATTTATGTACGCCTCGATTGGCGTCCTCCTGTTAATGGCGGTTGCGGGCCACGCACTTGCCCAAACCTGCCGCACCAGCAGCAATTACGAAATCTCGTTGATCGATGGCGCGTTGCAGTTCGACCGCAAGAATACGCCCCCCCAACGACTTGAAATGCGGCGTGGGGTGCTGATGGTCGACGCCAAGGCGATTACCCTTGGTGCGGACGACCGCAAACGCGTCGTCGCATTCGAAACGAAAGTGCGCGAGTTGATACCCAGAATAAAAGTCATTGCCCAGCAGGGCGTCGACCTGATGGTGGCAGCGATACGCGAGGAGGCCGCGCGCTCGTCGCCCGCCGCCGCAGTGCGGCCTGAACTCAACGCGCGGGTCGATGCGCGCGCACAGGAACTAAAAAGCCGCATTGCCAACAGCACGACGAGCAAGGAATGGCAGCCTGCCGCAATGAGCGGTTACATGGCGACGATCTTAGCGGACGTCGCGCCGATGATCAGCGGTGATCTTGCGCAAAAAGCGCTCGACCTCACAATGAAAGGCGATCTCGGTGGTGTAATGGCGCTCAAGGAGCAGGCCACTGGGCTGCGTGATTCGCTGGAAAAACGCATACAGTCGAAACTCGACACGCTGCAGCCCGATATTCAGGCACTCTGTCCGTCGCTGCGTGAACTCGACCGCATCGAGGCAGCCGTCACTCAACCGCTGCCCGACCGCAGCCGGCTCAATTTGATCAGGATCGATTCGTGAAGCGTTGTGCAGCGTTGTCGAAATCCTGCGGCGCCGTTCGACTGTCTCTCACGTCGGCACGGGCGGCCAGATACGTTGCCCAACCGCCGGCGACCGTGGCGCGTGCGTGAGTCGAGGGCGGACGCGTCCCATCCACGTTGCGGGGTCATGCGCCTGGGTTTCATGCGGCGCGAAGTGCTGTTCGCGCAATTCGAGCGATTGAAATTCATGCAGGATTGCGTGCTTGTACTCACCGACCGTTGCCAACAGCTTGCGCGCGCCGATGCAGCCTGAGAGGGTAGCGAGCAACGGCAAGCGCTCCTGCGCGTACCAGGCGCCTAAATCATCTTCGACCGCCGCGTCGGCCGCATTGTAGTTGCCGAACTGTATTGCCGCGCCCGTCGCCAAGTCGGAACCGCGCAGCACGCCAGCCGGCCCTTCAACCCGAATCTCCTCGGCAAATATGCACGCCGTTGATTCGCTGCGCATGGCCATGAACTGTTTGGTATCGGCGCTTTGCCGCGTGAGCAGTTGCCGCGGGCTTGGCTTAAGAAAAGTGTGCGTTGTGCTGCCGCCGAACAGCGCAAGATAACCTTTGCTGCCCGTGCGATGTTTCGCATCGATGAGTTCGTAATGCGCCGCCCACAGATAACCAGGCCGCGAGAGCTTTTCTGGAATGTGCACCTGATGAAACCAGTCAAGATATGGCGCGCGATATTCCTCAGCCAAGTCGTACCAAATCGCCCATAGGCCACGATCCATGTGAGAGCCTGTCTTCAATGTGTAAGCAGATGGCAGTGTAATGCAGCCTGAGCCACAGTCGAGTTGAACGGGCGAATCCTTCTTCTTCGCGGCACAGGCGCGCTTCGATCGGGGACGCCCAGTAATAAACGCCGCGGGCTTTGAACTGTGCCAGGCCGGCAATCGAAGGACGCTGGTAGCGCGCGCCACTAAACTCGAGAGTGGTTTAAAGGCGCTAACATTATTGAGCGTGAAAGCACGCAGAAGTTGGCTTGCGCGCCAAATTATGGCTGTAAAAACTACAAGGTATGGCGTGGCATGGCTGCCGCGGTGATGGCATGATGCGGCCCACAGGTATTTTTTAAGACGGTAAAGGTAACGCAACATGAACGAAGCAAAAAAAGCGTGCGGCTGGGGCGTCGCCGGACTCGGCTGGGTCGCGGGTGACTTTGTCGTGCCGGCAATGGTGCAGGCGGGCTCCCAACTCGTCGCTTGCGTCGGCAGCACGCTTGAAAAATCGCAGGCGTTTGCGCAGCGCTTTGGATTTGCGCGCGCGCATGCAGGGCTTGACGCATTGTTAAGCGATTCGGCGGTTGATGCCGTCTATCTGGCCTTGCCAAACTCAATGCATCACGCGGCCGTGCTCGCCGCCGCGCGCGCGGGCAAACATATTTTGTGCGAAAAGCCGTTTGCGATGAGTGTTGCGCAGGCGCGCGAGATGGTTCTTGTCTGCAAAGAGAACGGCGTTATTTTGCGCATCGCGCACCAGATTCGCCTCGACGCGGCGGTCACGCGCGCGCGCGAGATCGTGCGCTCGGGCCGGCTAGGGCGGCTGGCGGCGATTTCGCTTGAGCGTGGCTCAGCCAACCCGGCGCGCAAAACATGGCGGCTCGACAATGCGCAAAGCGGCGTCATATTCGATGTCGGCGTGCACCTGCTCGATTTGATCCAATGGGTCAGCGGGCAGCGTTTCATCGAAGTCAGCGCTTTCAGCCATCCCGATCGCAAGTCAGGACATTCCGACGACACCGTGACAGTACTTGGGCGCCTCGCAGGTGATTGCCATGCGGTCGCGCGCGCGACACGTGAAGTCGGCAGCGCCGAAAACAATCTGATCGTCGAAGGCGCCGACGCGACGCTGTTCACATCCTCATTGCGATTCGCCCAAGAGCACGTCGTCAGCGTGCGCGACAAAATGGGCGTGACCGAAGAACGTTTTCAAGCGAGCCCCGCATATGCATTTCAAGTAAGCGCGTTCGAAGGCGAATTGCGCGGCGAGCGCAGCCATTTGCCGGACGGTGAAGACAGCCTGCACACGGTCGCCACTACACAGGCGGTCTTGCAGTCGATTCTGGAACGGCGCATCGTCAGCGTGTCGACCGCGGCATGATGATCGCGCATAGGTGCGTCGTCGCGGGCCTGCTCACATTGAGTTGCACGAACGCTGTGGCCGGCGTGTGGATCGAGATGAGCAGGCACGACGACTACGCCGCGTATGCCGATCCATCAACCATCCGGCGCGATGGCGATCTGGTAAAAATGTGGAGCATGTTCGATTATAAGAAGCCGCAATCGGGACCTGGCGGCAAGCCTTATCTGTCGATCCGGCGCCATTTTGAATACGACTGCAAGCAGTCGAGCGCACGCGCGCTGGGCGCGTCACTGCACGCGCTGAAGGCGGGCAACGGCGAAGCGCTCGTCGTCACCGAGGCCAAGCTCGGCTGGAGCAAGGTAGCGTCTGACAGCGCCGAAGATTTTCTGTGGAAGTTTGCGTGCAAGAAAGAATCAGGGCAGGCAACGATTTACGGAAAGTGAGCTTGCGCGGCCTCCTGTAGAATTATTTAGGAGAGCTGCTGTTGTTCTGTCGTTGCAGGTGTCTGTTCGTCAAGCAGCCGGTCACTCGTGCCCGCTCACAGGGCAACTACCCGACCCATCATATTGAAGGAGGTAACGTCGCATGAACGCACCGCTTAAAGCCGCACCGCAAATCGAATGTTCAGCCGAAGAATGGAACGCCCGCGTGGACCTCGCGTGCGCATATCGCGCAGTCGCGCAGATGGGTTGGCATCACAGCCTTATTTACAACCACATCTCGATGCGCGTGCCCGGGACCGAATCCCATTTTTTGATTAATCCATTCGGCCTGCTCTATAACGAAATCACGGCCTCCAACCTGCTGAAAGTCGATCTCGACGGCAACAAGTTAATGCCGTCGCAGCATCCGGTGTTAATGGCCGGCTTTGTTGTTCACCGCTCGATTCACATGGCGCGGGCTGACGCGCATGCGGTTATTCATACGCATTCGAAAGCCGGCGTCGCAGTTGCATGTCAGGAACAGGGTTTGCTGCCGATTAATCTGGGCGCCATGCACCTCTATGACAAAATTGCGTACTACGATGTCGAAGGCGTGACCAACGATGCCGAAGAAAGCGAACACATCGCGCAAGCGCTCGGCACCAAGAACGTGATGATATTGCGCAATCATGGCCTCTTGACCTGTGGCCCGACGATGGGACATGCGTTCCACCTGATGCGTCGCCTTGAGATGTCGTGCGAGACGCAGGTGATGGCGCAGTCGGGCGGCGCGAAACTGATATACCCGCCGATGGACGTAGTGCGCAAAACCGCTGCGCAGACCACGCAACTCGTGCAGAAAAAAGAGACCGACACTGCCGACGGCCCGGCGCTAATGTGGGCGGCGGCACGGCGCTGGATGGAGCAGATCGATCCCAGTTACCTGCACTGAGTGTTTCGACCAGCGGGGCCGCCGGGAATAGTCTCTCTGCGCCCCGCAACCTCGCAGTAAACGTCTTTTTTGCACGCGCCGCGCGCTGCGCGCAAACGTGAAATGCGGCCAGGGCCATCCGCACCAGCCCCTTCGGCCCGCCGATTAAAAACAAAATCGAATTTGAAACAGGGAGAAGTCATGAAAAAATTTCCACTGGCGTTCGCCGCTGCGTGCATCGCCGTGCCGCTGCTGGCGCAAGCGCAAAAAGTAAACCCTACCGACCCGCAGCCGACCTGCCTCATGTGCCCGGGGACTTTCATCCCGCTCGCCGAACTCGAGGCGTATACAAAAAAAGCGATCGCCGAGAAACTTACCGATCAACAGGTGCGGGACATCGATATCGGCAAAGCGCATATCGGCATCGGCATGGTCTACCGCGGCAAGCTCGACA
>JANYCE010000375.1 GCA_025360445.1 Betaproteobacteria bacterium | reverse complement strand
TGGACTTACAAGCCGGATGAGTTTCTGAAAAATCCGGTTTATTCGCGCGACTTTCCGCCGGCGAAGAATCTCGAATAGTCGAGTTGCTGTTGAGTGATTGCATAAATCCCCTCCCCTTTGCCCCGAAGGAAATCCCCTTGGAGGACAAGGGGGGGGTAGGGCGGGGATGGGTCATTCACCAGTGCACCCACCCCCATCCCATCCTTCCCCCTGAAGGGGAAGGTGAGCAAAGCCGGTTACCTGCGCGCGCATGCAATTCTGGATCATCCAAACGCTGAACAGCCTTGCTCTCGGGGGCTTGCTGTTTCTGCTCTCGGCAGGCTTCTCGCTAATTTTCGGTCTTATGCGCATCGCCAATCTCACGCACGGCGCGCTGTTCATGCTTGGCGCCTATATTGGTGTAACGATCCTGAAGTTCGTGCCGAATTTATGGCTGGCGGCCGTGCTCGCCGGTCTTGTCGTTGCCCTGTTGGGCGCGTTGCTCGAGCGTTTCATCCTGCGCGCGCTGGCCGGCAATGCGCTGGGTCAGGTGCTGGTCACGCTCGGCTTCGCATTCATCATTGCCGACTTTTGCCTGGTGATGTGGGGCGGCGATCCGATACCGTTGCCTACGCCGGAATACCTGCGGCTGCCGCTGATCGTCGCGGGCGTACCATTTCCAAGCTACCGCCTGGCCGTTATCGGCATCGCAATCGTCACCGCAATTGCGCTCTATCTGCTAATGGAGCGCACGCGGCTCGGCGCGATGATACGCGCGGGCGTCGACGATATGCAGATGGCGCGCGCCGTCGGGATTCCGGTGTCGAAATTGTTCACGCTCGTGTTTGCCCTCGGCACGGGGCTCGCCGGCGCCGGCGGCGTGATCGGCGGTCCCATTCTCTCGGCGTACCCAGGGCTCGATGCCGATATGCTGCCGCTCGCGTTGATTGTGGTGATACTGGGCGGTGTCGGCAGTCTTGTCGGCGCTTTCGCCGGCAGTTTTATTATCGGGTTTATCTATACGTTCGGCACCGCGCTGCTGCCCGACCTCGCGTACGTGATTCTGTTTTTGCCGATGATCGTTGTGATCGCCTTCCGTCCGCGCGGTTTGTTCGGCCGGCAGACGGCGTGAGCACGGCATGAAAAACGTGGCCTGGTGGATAGTGCTGGCCGCGACAATTGCGCTGCCGTTCGCGGCCGGCGATTACTACATCAATTTTGCAAGCCAGATTTTTATCGCGGTCATCTTCGCGGCAAGCCTCAATTTGCTGGTTGGCTACGGCGGTCTGCCGTCCCTCGGGCACGCCGCCTATCTCGGCGTATCTGCTTATTTGTCAGCATGGCTTTATCTCAAATTCGGTCTCGATCACTGGATTTTGGCGCCAGTCGCACTGGTGGCAACGACGGTGATGGCCGGCTTGTTTGGATTGATCGCATTGCGCGCGACAGGCCTGGGCTTTTTGATGTTGACGTTGGCGCTCTCGCAGGTGCTGTGGGGCACTGCGTACCGCTGGGTGGCGGTTACCGAAGGCGACAACGGGTTGCGCGGCTTGACGCGTCCCGCGCCGTTCGGCGTGAGCCTCGACCAGCCGATTGCGTTTTACTTTTTTGCGCTCACAGTTACCGTGATGGCGTTGTGGTTGATGGCGCGTTTCGTCGGGTCGCCGTTTGGCGCAGCGCTTAAAGGCACGCGTGACCAGCCACGGCGCATGAGCGCGCTAGGCCACAACGTGTGGCTTATCCGCTGGATAACATTTGTGTATGCGGGATTCTGGGGCGCGGTATCGGGCTTGCTGTTTGTCTACTACCATAAGTACATCCACCCGACGTCGCTGTCGCTCGCCAGTTCAGCGGAAGGCCTGATTGGCGTAATCGCCGGGGGGTCGGGCACGCTTGCCGGTCCGCTCATCGGCGCGGCCATTGTCATGGTGTTAAAAAATTACGTGTCCGCGTACGTCGAGCGCTGGAACATGTTGCTTGGTTTCGTTTTTGTGGTGATCGTGGTGTTCATGCCCGATGGATTAGTGCCCGGCGCGCGCCGTCTGTGGGCGCGGTGGAGAAGTCGATGAATGCGGCGCTCGCCATCCGGGGCTTAAAAAAAGCGTTCGGCGGCCTGCCCGTGACGAATGACGTTTCACTAACGGTAATGCCCGGTGAGCGCCGGCTCATCATCGGCCCCAATGGCGCGGGTAAAACGACGCTCTTCAACCTGATCACCGGCGATCTTAAACGCGATGCCGGAACGATTCATCTGCTCGGTGAAGAGATTCAGCGCATGCATCCGCACCGGCGCGCGCAGCGCGGACTTGCGCGCACCTATCAGATCATCACGCTGTTTGCGAATGACACCCTCGAGCACAATGTGGCGCTGTCGCTGCTCGGCATGACCACGGCGCGCTGGAACCTGTTCGCCCCGCTCGACCGCTTCATGCATCTCTATGCGGGAGCGCGGGAGGTGCTCGCGCGGGTCGGCCTCGAGCATCTCGCACAGCGTTCGCTGAATGTGGTGTCGTACGGCGAGAAGCGGCGTGTCGAAATCGCGATGGCGCTTGCACAGAAGCCGAAAGTTCTGCTGCTGGACGAGCCGCTCGCGGGATTGTCGCGTGACGAGCGCGTAGCGATGAGCCGGCTCATCGCGGACATCCCGCGCGAAACCACGGTCGTGATGATCGAGCACGACATGGACACGGCGCTCGATCTGGCCGACAACATTACGGTCCTGCACTACGGCAGCGTGATCGTGGAAGGCACGCGCAGCGAAGTCGTCAATAATCCGAAAACGCGTGAAGTCTATCTTGGAAACTGACGCGCTCACGTTGACCGGCATCGACGCACTGTATGGCGACAGTCATGTGCTGCACGACGTGTCATTCACTGTGAAAGCCGGGCGCGTGCTGGCGTTGCTTGGCCGCAACGGCGCTGGCAAGACGACGTGCATGAGTACTATTGTTGGATTTCTGCCGTCGCGCGCCGGTGAAATTCGGCTGTTCGGCGAGCCAATCACGCGTTTGTCGCCCGAAGTCATTTCCCGCAAGGGCATCGGCTTCGTGCCGCAGGGCCGGCGCGTATTTCCGACGCTCACCGTGCGCGAGAATCTGCTCGTCGCGCAACAAAAACGCAGCGGTCTCGATAAACCGTGGACGCTCGGGCGCGTATGCGAACTCTTCCCGCGACTGCACGAGCGGCTCGCGCAGCACGCGGGTTCGCTGTCTGGCGGCGAGCAGCAAATGCTCGCGATTGGCCGCGCGTTGATGGGCAATCCACGCCTGCTGTTGATGGATGAACCCTCCGAGGGGCTTGCGCCGCTGATCGTTGCCGAGGTGGGCCGCACCATTGCCCAGCTAAAATCCGAAGGGCAATCCATCGTCCTGGTCGAGCAAAACATAAAATTGGCATTCGACCTTGCGGATGATTGCGTCATGCTCAACACGGGCCGCGTTGTGTTTGTGGGGACTGCTGCCCAGGCGCGCCGCGATGAGGCGTTGATCACGCAGCATCTCGGCGTGTTTTAATTTCAAGGCAGCGATTAGGTGATTAGGTTACTCAATCGGTTAATCTCCTAATCCCACAATCACTGAATCACTGAATCACTGAATCACTGAATCACTGAATCACTGAATCACTGAATCACTGAATCACTGAATCACTGAATCACTGAATCACTGAATCACTGAATCACTGAATCACTGAATCACTGAATCAATAAATCACTGAATCACTGAATCACTGAATCAATAAATCACTCCAAAAGGAAGGGTTACCATGATGTTCACCTGCACGCCAGACTGCACCGACCCCGCTCACCGGCGCCGGCCTTCGCTGCTTCTGCGCACCGGATCGACTAAAAACGTCATTACCGCGAAACCCGCTGCGCCCGCCAAGGTTGTGCGCGACCGCAAAGGCCGCAGTCTGCGCATCGATTTGCACTGCCATTACCAGAATCCGGCGATCGCGGCCAAAGTCGCAAACCTCAATGCGAGCCAATACGAGCCGTCCGGAATATTCGCGAATGCATTGACACGCGAAGTGAATGTCAAACAGATCAAGGATCGCGGCCCGAAGCTGTCGAGTATCGAAGTGCGGTTGAAGGACATGGACCGCATGGGCATCGACATCCAGGCGATTTGCCCGGCGCCGAATCAATGCATTTATTGGAGCGAACCCGATTTAGGCCGCGAGCTCGCGCGCATGGCGAACGAGCGCCTCGCTGAAATCGCCGCGACCTGGCCTGAGCGTTTCGTCGCGCTGGGCACAGTGCCGTTGCAGAACGCGAAAATGGCGGTCGCGGAACTCGAATATTGTGTGAAGAAGCTCGGCATGCGCGGCGTTGAAATCCTGCCGAACGTGAACGGTAAAGAACTGACCGACCGCAGCCTGGGCCTTGATAAATTTTTCGCTAAGGCGCAGGAACTCGACATCGTCATTTTCATGCACCCGCTTGGGTTCACGCAGGGTGAGCGGCTGATGAATCATTACTTCAACAACGTGATCGGCAATCCGCTCGAAACGACCGTGGCCGTCAGCCATTTGATATTCGACGGCGTGATGGAGCGCCATCCGAAGCTTAAAGTAGTCTTGCCGCATGCGGGCGGCTACCTGGCCCACTACTGGGCGCGCATGGACCACGCCCACCGCGCGCGGCCCGATTGCCGCGTTGCGATCAAAAAGGCGCCGTCGAGTTATCTGAAGAAGTTTTACTTCGACACGATCACGTTCGACACTCAAATGCTGCGCCAACTGATCGACAAATACGGCCCGGAGCATGTCGTGCTCGGCACCGATTATCCATACGACATGGGAATGGAAACTCCGGTGAAATTTATTGACAGCGTGCCGCGCCTGTCGCGTGCGGACAAGGACAGGATCATGGGCGGGAACGCAGCGCGGTTGTTGAAGATCAAGCGGTGAGTGGCGCAAATACGGAGGTAGCTATAAAATAGCTACACTAGCTATAAATGGAGTTACCCATGTCAACGGCCACGTGGCAGCTACAGGAAGCCAAAAACCGCCTGTCCGAGGTCGTGCGCAAGGCCCGCAGCGAGGGGCCGCAGGTCATCACCCTGCACGGAGCGGCGGCGGCAGTGGTCGTTTCTGCGCAGGACTACGACAGGATGTCACGGCCCAAGGGCAAGCTTGTTGATTTTTTTCGCAGCTCGCCACTGGTCGGCATCAAGCTGAACCTCACCCGCAGCAGGGACACCGGCAGGAAGATCGATTTGTGAGCTTTCTGCTCGACACCAGCGTCGTTTCAGAACTGGTCAGGAAAAACCCCCACCTTCCGGTATTGAAGTGGATCGGCGAGCAGGACGAAACATCGCTTTATCTCAGCGTCGTAACCATCGGTGAGATTGAGAAAGGAATTGCCCGGCTACCGGCATCTGCACGCAGGACG
>JANYCE010000357.1 GCA_025360445.1 Betaproteobacteria bacterium | reverse complement strand
CGGCGGCAATGACAATATTTCAGGACTGGGCGGCAATGACACATTGATTGGCGGTAATGGAAACGACGTTCTGCTGGGTGCAGACGGCAACGATTCGCTGAGCGGCGGTGCGGGCAACGATGTGCTCCATGGCGGCGAGGGCAATGATTTCCTAAGTGGTGGAGCTGGCAGCGATGCTCTCACGGGAGATGCGGGCGATGACGTGTTGGTAGCTGGTGACGAGGGTAGTTCGCTCGAAGGAGGCAATGGCGATGATCAACTGATTGGCGGCGCCGGTAATGACAATCTTAGCGGCGGTTCCGGCAATGACATCCTTGATGGGGGCGCAGGCTCGGATTTCCTCTTCGGAGACCACGGCAACGATACCTATCTCTTCGGTCGCGGCTCCGGGCAGGACTACATTGGCGACATTGACGCTACGCCGGGCAACGTCGATACGCTCCAGTTTGCACCAGACGTGTTGCCATCGGATGTAACGGTAACCCGGGATCTTTCTAATATTTACATTGCCATCAACGGCTCAAGCGATCGCGTGACATTAGGGGGCTGGTTTGCAGGTCCCGATATTCGAGTCGAGCAGATCAAGTTTGGCGACGGCACCACCTGGGACCCGGCTACGCTCGAAGCTCAGATTCAAATCAATGTGGCAACGAATGGCTCCGATCAGATTTTTGGTCTATCAGGCGACGACGTGATCGATGGGCTTAGCGGCAATGATGTTCTGTATGGCGAGGATGGCAACGACACACTTATCGGCGACTCTGGCTCTGACGACCTATTTGGAGGAGACGGCAACGATTCGTTGATTGGGGGCGCTGGCGGTGACCGCCTTTTCGGTGGCGCCGGAAATGACGTCCTGGATGGCGGAACAGGCAGCGATTTACTCTACGGCGGTTCCGGCGATGATGTTTACGTGTTCAATCGCGGCTACGGGCATCAACACATCGAAGACAGGGACCCGTTCGGAATGGGCGGTGGCAACGACACGCTTCGCCTTGGCGCTGGCATCGCCCCAACCGATATTACGGTTTCCCGGGATATTGCGTCGCTGTTCCTGACAATTGGTGACGGTAGCGACAAGATTACGTTGCAAGGCTGGTTCAGCGATAGTGCAAGCACGATCGAAACTGTCGAGTTCAACGACGGCACCGTGTGGGACGCGGCATACCTGCAGACACTCACCAACGTCGCAACGCAGGGCGATGACGTGCTCTCAGCCAATCCCGCCGGCAGCGTATTGGCGGGCCTCGGCGGAAATGACATTTTGTTCGGCGACGATGGCAATGACACGCTCGATGGCGGCGCAGGCGACGACAAAATCAAGGGCGGTGGAGGTGATGACGTACTCGCCGGCGGCCCAGGAATGGATTTTATTTCTGGCGGAGCCGGCCACAACGTTTACTTGATTGCCCCAAGGGCGGGTGCCGAGAACATCGGCCTTACCGCGGGGGCGATCGAGGAAGTCCGCCTGGATCCCACGATATCGACTGCAGACATCCGCGCCTCACGCGATGGCGACGATCTTGTGCTCGATATTGCGCGGGTAGGCACACAAGTCCGAATCTCCGGCTGGAGCAATCCGGCGTTAGCCGGAACCGTAAACGTTATTTTCGGCGATGGGACCTCGTGGACTGCCTCGCAACTCGACGCGCAAGTTGCTGCCGACACGGGTATTAACGCGCCGGCCAAGGGACGAGTACTTATCGGCACAGCGGGCAACGATACGCTGACCTCCGGTCAGGGTGACGACTGGTTCGAAGGCGGTCGGGGCAACGATGCGCTCGACGGCGGGTTCGGGAGTGATACCTATGTCGTCACACGCGACAGCGGCGTGGACATTATCTTGGATGCAGGACTCGCAGGGAGTGACGCGATTGTATTCGCAGATGGCATCCAGTCTGACGATGTCGTAGTGACGCGGAACGGCCCGACTTCGTCCACGTTGAGCGTGAGCGGCGCTGGCTCAGCGGTCCAATTTACCACTTCGTCCATTGACGAAGTGCGCTTCGCCAATGGCACCGTGTGGGACGCCGCGACGATCGGACAGAACGTAATCGTGCCGAATGGGACAGATTCCTCGGACACGATCTATGGATCAGAACACGCCGATGTCATTTTCGCCGGCAACAGCCTGGTCTATCAGGTCATTAACGGATTTGAATTCGCAACCGACTCCGGCCTGGACACGGTCTACGGATTCGGGGGTAACGATTATATTGATGGAGAAAGAGCGAACGACGACATATTCGGCGGAGATGGCAACGATACATTGCTTGGCGGCGCCGGACACGATCGGCTCTTTGGTGACGACGGCAATGACACCTTGGTGGGCGGAGAAGAGCAGGACCTGTTGTACGGCGGCGCAGGTGATGACGTGCTGGTCACCGGCCCGGGAACCGACCTGTTTTCATTGGCGAGGCCGTTTCTGTTTGACAACGATCGCCGGCAGGTCTTCGGCAACGTATCCGATTTCGCCGACGGCGGTGCCGGCAACGATCAGTTGTACGGCGGGCCGGGAATCCTTGGTGGCGCGCTGCTCTACGGCGGCGCGGGCAACGACGTATTGCACGGCGGCGCATGGGCCTTCGGCGGCGCGGGTGATGATCGATTTGAAGATCCAGTGGCGAACGCCGTGCTCTCCGGCGACGAGGGTTCCGACACTTATGTCATACCGCAGGGGTTGAACGGCGCCGTCACCATCAGAGAAACGAGCACCGTCAACGGCGTGCGTTTCGGCGACAACCGAATCGCGTTCGGCGCCGGTATCACGCCGGAAATGCTCTCATTCAAGCCCGGCTCGCTCGCCGAGTTTTCCGAACCAGACCTGAACTATTCAGGCTTTCTAAATTTCACAGCCGATGAACTCGCCCGTAGCCAAAATCGTCTGGTTGACGAGCACGACCTCGTAATCGGCATCGAAATTCCCGGGGGTGGCGTTCCCTCGGTGAACTATCAATCGAGCGATATACGGGACGAGCTGTTCGTGAATCCAGGTGATATGGATCGCGTGATAATCAAGGACGGCATGCTGGATCGTATTCAATACTACGAATTTGCCGACGGGCGAGTGTTGACCAACGCTGAAGTAATGGCTTTGGTGGCACATACAATCGATGGCGGCGATGGGTCGGACACGCTCACCGGAACTGCTGGCACCGACATCATTCATGGGGGAAAAGGCGACGATTTCATCGACGGTCTAGCAGCCAGCGACGACCTTTTGGGCGGAGACGGCAACGACACCATAAGCGGCGGGGATGGTGTCGATTACCTGTGGGGCGAGCAAGGTGACGACCACCTTTCCGGCGGAAAAGACCAGGATTACCTGTTCGGCGGCATTGGCAGCGACTGGATAGATGGCGGCGATAACAATGACGTGGTCAACGGAGGCGATGGTAACGACCAGTTATATGGCGGAGCCGGAGATGACAACATCCTGGGCGATGCCGCGCATTACAGCATGACGCAAGGCAAGTTCGTGGTAGCGACCAGCGCCGGAAACGATTATCTCGATGGCGGGGATGGAAACGATGTGCTGGATGGAATGGACGGCTTGGATACTCTTTTTGGTGGCGAGGGCAATGATCAGTTGTATGGAGGCGGGGGAAGCGATCAGCTCAATGGGGGGAATGGAGACGACACGTTGTATGGCGACCGTTCCAGTTTCTTCTTTGACTCGAATGCCCAATACATTGCAAATGGCGGCGGGAATGACGTTTTGCACGGGGGCGCGGGGCACGACTATTTGAGCGGCGGAACGGGCAACGATCTTCTCTATGGCGACAGCGGAAACGATTCGATGGACGGCGATGACGGCAATGATCTGCTCGATGGCGGTAGCGGAGATGATTTGCTGGATGGCGGATTAGGCAATGATTTTATCGACGGCGGCAGCGGCGCCGATTTCATGCATGGCGGCGCCGGCGATGATACGTTCGTCGTTGAGGAACCGGGCGATTTGGTAGTTGAGAACGTTACCGAGAGATATTACAACGGGTCTTTTTATGTAACCGTTCCCGGCGGGACCGATCAGGTCTTGGCCTCCATCACATATACCCTGACCGCAAACGTCGAAAATCTCACGTTGACCGGCACCGATGCGGTAGACGGAACAGGCAATGTTCTTAACAACATCATTATCGGGAACAGTGCGTCGAACGTCCTGACGGGCCTGCAAGGCAACGATCGCATCGATGGGGGTGGCGGCGCGGACGTCATGATAGGCGGAATCGGCAACGATACTTATGTCGTCGATGACGCGGGCGATGTCATTACGGAAAGCGCGAACGAAGGGATCGATACCGTCGAATCTTCAATCACCTATACCTTGGGTTCGACACTCGAGAATCTTACGCTGACAGGTAGCTCGGCGATCGACGGCACAGGTAACGCATTCGATAATATTTTCCGCGGCAACAGCGCGAACAATTTATTCACGGGTAGAAACGGTTCCGACACGTACCACTTCGCGCGCGGCTCAGGGCAGGACACAATTATTGATGTGGCGACAATCGCGGGAAGCACGGACGTCATTCAATTCGACGCCGGTGTGCTACCGACCGACGTAAGCGCATTTCGGGTCGGTAATGATTTGCAGTTGCAAATCAATCTCACGCCTGACCGTATCACGGCCAAGGACTGGTTCACCGGCACGGCGTTCCAGATTGAACAGGTCAAGTTCGATAATGGCACGACATGGGATATTGCAACGCTGGAAAGCAAGGCGGGTCCCGGCCCGACCAATCATGCACCGATTCTGAATACTCCAATTGCTGATCAGTATGCGCCGCAGAATCAGGCATTGACGTTCTCCGTCCCATCCGACACGTTTGCAGATTCGGATGCGGGCGACACTCTTTACGAGTCGGCAACACTGGCGAACGGATCGGCATTGCCGGGCTGGCTCGGCTTTGACCCGGCAACCAACACCTTCACTGGAACTCCACACAACAGCGACGCGGGTAATTACAGCATTCGCCTGACAGCGACCGATACCGGCGGGCTGTCCGCGTCCGATGTGTTCGAACTCACGGTCAATTCCAATGACCAGACGCTAAACGGTACGGGCGGCGACGATGTCCTGGTTGGCGGCAACGGCAATGACACGTTGATTGGCAAACCCGGCAATGACCTGCTTGCGGGAGGCCCCGGCAATGACACCTATGTATTCAATGTTGGCGACGGCGTCGACCACATTCAAGACAACCAAGGCGACAACACCATCAGCTTTGGCGACGGCATTACATCTGACTCCCTGTCTCTGGGTCTCGGTTCGTTGCTGATCCATGTCGGCAACGGCTGGGATGCCATTCACATTGACGACTTCAATTCGCAAGATGTTTATGTGGCGCCTTCGATTGCTGAATTTGATTTTGCTGATGGCAGTTCGCTGAGCTACTCGCAACTAGTCGCCCGCGGCTTTGATATCGTTGGCACCGCCGGCGATGACATTCTCATCGGCACGAACGTGGTCGACCGCATCCAGGGTCTGGCCGGCAACGACGTGCTTGGTGGCGGAGCGGGCAATGATCTTTTGACCGGCGGCGCGGGAAATGACACTTACGTGTTCGGCGTCGGCTATGGCGCTGACACAATTGATGAAAGTGGAGCGCTTGCGACCGACTCGGATGTAATTTCTCTGGCCGCGTTACAAGGTGACATCACGGTCACGCGAAATGGCGCTGATCTTGTGATCGCATTGCACGGCGGAAGCGATACTTTGACTGTCAGTAATTTTGATGCCGCTGAAAATCGAATCGCAAGCGTTAATTTCAGTGATGGCTCAACATGGGATCGCGCTACTCTCGCCGCTGCGGCAATTCCTGTAAATCATGCGCCAACCTTGGCGAATCCGATTGCCGATCTGTCGACCGATGAAGACGCGCCATTCGCGCTTACATTCTCGGGTAATACGTTCAACGACGTGGATGTCGGCGACAGCCTGACTTATGCTGCCACGCGCGCGGACGGCTCAGCGCTTCCGGGTTGGTTGAGCTTTGACGCGGCGAGCAGAACGTTCAGTGGCACGCCGGTCAACGATGACGTGGGTGCACTGTCGGTAAAAGTTGTCGCAACGGACACTGGCAATGCCAGCACATTCGATACGTTCGACCTGACCGTTATCAACACCAATGACGCGCAGATCACCAATCCCGATGCGGCAAGCGTGCTCGAAAACGCCACCACGGCGAATCTCACCACCACCTTGCTGGCAAACGATACTGATGTGGACGTCGGCGATACGCGGACAATCACTGCCGTAAACACAACGGGAACGGTGGGAGTGGTAGCTTTCAACGCAGCCACGCAATCCCTGACGTATGCAGCGAACGGGGCGACGTTGGACGCGCTGCGCGCGGGTGTAACGGCGACCGATACATTTGCCTACACGGTCACTGACGCAGCCGGCGCAAGTTCGAGCGCGACGGTGACGATGACCGTGACCGGAGTCAACGACGCACCGGTTGCCAATGCGGATTCCGTGAGCGTTTTTGAGAACGCGACTACCGCCGATCTGGTGTCGACGTTGCTCGAGAATGATACCGATGTCGACGTGGGCGATACACGCAGCATCACTACCATCAACACCACCGGCACGGCAGGGCTGGTTGCTTTCAATGCCGGCGCTCAAACACTCAGCTACGCAGCCAATGGCGCGACACTGGATGCTTTGGCAGCAGGGGTGACGACGACTGATGCGTTCAGCTACACCGTCACGGACGGCTCGGGCACAAGCTCGGTCGCGACCGTAACCATGACCGTGACCGGCGTCAACGATCCCGTTGTCGCGGTAGCCGACAGCGCCTCGGTGAACGAAAACGCAACGACGGCGAATCTGACGGCGTTGCTGCTGGCGAACGACACCGACGTGGACGCGGGTGACACCAAAACAATTACTGCCGTGGACACCACCGGAACCGTCGGTGTAGTGACATTCGATGCGGGCGCGCAGTCACTCACTTACGCTGCAAATGGCACGACGTTCGATGCATTGCGCGCCGGCGTGACTGCTACCGCCACCTTCGCCTATACGGTGACTGACGGCTCGGGCGCCAGTTCTACGGCGACTGTGACGATGACGGTGACCGGTGTCAACGATCCCGTTGTCGCTGGAGCAGACAACGCGTCGGTGAATGAAAATGCGACCACGTCCAATTTGACCGCATTGCTGCTGTCGAACGACACCGATGTTGATATCGGTGATACGAAAACAATTACGGCAGTGAACACGACGGGCACAATCGGCGTGGTGGCGTTCAATGCCGGCACTCAGTCACTCACTTACGCTGCAAATGGCACGACGTTCGATGCATTGCGCGCCGGCGTGACTGCTACCGACACCTTCGCCTATACGGTGACTGACGGCTCGGGCGCCAGTTCTACGGCGACCGTGACGATGACGGTGACCGGTGTCAACGATCCCGTTGTCGCTGGAGCAGACAACGCGTCGGTGAATGAAAATGCGACCACGGCCAATCTGACGGCGTTTCTGCTGGCGAACGACACCGACTTGGACGTCGGCGATACGAAGACGATTACTGCGGTCAACACAACCGGCACGCTCGGTGTTGTCGCTTTCGATCAGGCGACACAGACGTTAACTTATGCTGCGAACGGTGCGGCGCTCGATGCGTTGCGCGTGGGTGTGACGGCGACCGACTCGTTCGCCTATACGGTGACCGACGGTTCGGGAGCAAGCTCGACCGCGATCGTAACGATGACAGTAACCGGCATCAACGATCCGGTGATTGCGAATGCTGACAGTGCGTCGGTGAATGAAAACGCGACGACGGCAAATCTGGCCGCTTCATTGCTGGCGAACGACACAGACGTGGACGCGGGTGATACCAAGACGATTACCGCCGTGAACACCACCGGAACCGTCGGGGTGGTGGCATTCAATGCCGGCACGCAAACGCTGACGTACGCGGCAAACGGCGCGACGTTCGATGCGTTGCGTGCGGGGGTGACCACGACCGATACGTTCAGCTATACCGTGACGGATGGGACGGGCGCGAACTCGATCGCGACGGTGACTATGACCGTGACCGGCGTCAACGATCCGGTGGTTGCGGTGGCCGACAGCGCCTCGGTGAACGAAAACGCGACCACGGCCAATCTGACGGCTTTGTTACTGGCCAACGACACTGACCTGGACGTAGGTGACACTCGCAGTATTACGGCAGTGAATACCACTGGTACAGCTGGCGTCGTCGCTTTCAATCCGGGCACGCAGACACTTACCTATGCGGCCAACGGCGCCACGCTGGACGCGCTACGTGCAGGGGTGACGGCAACCGATACGTTTACCTACACGCTAACTGACGGGTCGGGGGCGATCTCGACGGCGACAGTGACGATGACCGTGACGGGCGTCAACGACGCGCCAGTCGCCAATGCGGATGCGGCAAGTATTCTGGAGAACGCAACGACTGCCAACCTCGTGTCGACGTTGCTTGCCAATGACACGGACGTAGATGTGGGCGATACGCGCAGTATCACGGCAGTCAATACCACTGGGACCGTCGGAGTGGTGGCATTCAATGCGGGCACGCAGACACTTACTTATGCGGCGAATGGTGCGGCGTTGGATGCACTGCGCGCCGGCGTGATTACTACAGATACTTTCAGCTACACGGTGACCGACGGGTCAGGTGCAAGTTCGACTTCGACCGTGACTATGACCGTGATCGGTGTCAATGATGCGCCAGTTGCCAATGCTGATGCAGTCAGCGTATTGGAAAATGCGACCACCGGAAATCTGGTGTCCACATTGCTGGCAAATGACACCGACGTCGATCTCGGCGACACGCGGAGCTTTACTGCCGTAAATACTACGGGGACAGCCGGTGTGGTGGCATTCAATGCGGGCGCACAGACGCTCACTTATGCAGCCAATGGCGCCACGCTCGACGCTCTACGTGCAGGCGCAACCACAACCGATACGTTCAAATATACAGTGACGGATGCCACCGGAGCGAGCTCGGTGGCAACAGTGACTATGACGGTAACAGGTGTAAACGATGCGGTGGTTGCAGTCGCAGATAGCGCGTCGGTAAACGAAAACGCAATCACTACGAATCTGGTCGCATCATTGCTTGCGAACGACACCGACGTCGACGTGGGCGATACCAAATCGATAACCGCGGTGAATACCACTGGCACCGTCGGTGTGGTGGCATTCAATGCCGGCACGCAGACGCTGACGTATGCAGCAAGTGGCGCAACATTCGATGCGTTGCGTGCTGGGGTGATGGCGACCGACTCGTTCACCTACACGGTGACTGACGGGTCGGGTGCGAACTCGACGGCTACGGTGACGATGACCGTGACGGGAATTAACGACGCGCCAACCCTGGCGAACGCCATTGCTGACCAGGCGGCGACACAAGGCACAGCGTTCAGCTTCACGGCGCCGCTCAATACCTTTGCGGACGTAGACGTAGGCGATACGTTGTCATATGCGGCGACGCTATCAAACGGCGCGGCACTGCCGGGCTGGCTCACGTTCAATACAGCAAACCGGATATTCAGCGGCACACCGGGTTCAAGCGACGCCGGGGTTTACGCAATCAAGCTCGTCGCGACCGACACCGGCAGCCTGAGCGCATCCGACATCTTCGACATTTCGGTCGGCACGTCCGGCGGCCTGAATCTTGTCGGCACGCCGAATCCGGACGTC
>JANYCE010000333.1 GCA_025360445.1 Betaproteobacteria bacterium | reverse complement strand
TGCGCAAATTCCACACGTTATCAGAGGTGAGCGGAGTGATCTCCGCAAGCCCCGGGATAGGCGGGATGAACGGACGCGCCCCGGCCGCGATCACGATATTTTTGGTGGTCAGCGTGCGCGCGCCGGTCGAAGTCTTGATCTCGACGGACCAGGGCGACGTAATTTTCGCTTCACCGGAAATGCAGTCGACGCCGAGTTTCGAATAGCGCGCTACCGAATCGTGCGGCTCAATCGCGGCCACGATCCGCTGCACGCGCGCCATGACATCTGCGAAGTCGAACGCTACTGTTGCGGTGGTCATGCCGAGTTCCCGCGCACGATGCGCATGCGATAAGAATTTTGCCGATCGGATCAGGGCCTTCGACGGTACGCAGCCCGTGTAAAGGCAATCGCCGCCCATGCGATGCTTCTCCACCAGCGTTACCTTGGCTTTGACAGCCGCTGCGATATACGCGGTAACGAGGCCCGCGGAACCGGCGCCGATCACAATTACATTGCAGTCGAAATGCGCGGGCTTTTTCCACTTCGCATAAATGCGCCGCTCCTTCACTGCGTTGACGAGACGGCTTGCGATGAAAGGGAAAATACCCAGCAGTGTGAATGAGGCCAGGAGAGTCGGCGACAGGATGCCTCGCAACGAATCTATCTTGGCAATTTCAGTGCCGGCATTCACGTAAACGAGCGTGCCGGCCAGCATGCCGAGCTGGCTGACCCAGTAAAAGGTCCAGGTTTTAAGCGGCGTCAGTCCCATCGCGAGGTTGATCACAAAAAACGGAAAAACCGGCACCAGCCGCAACGTAAATAAATAAAAAGCCCCGTCTTTTGCGATGCCGCTATTGATGGTCGCGAGTTTGTCGCCGAATCTGCGCTGGATCGATTCGCGCAGCACGAAGCGCGTTGCCAGAAATGCCAGCGTCGCGCCAAGCGATGATGCAAAGGACACGATGAGCGTTCCCCACGCAAGCCCGAAAATAGCGCCCGCGACGAGCGTCAAGACCGTGGCGCCGGGGAACGACAGCGCGGTCAGCGCTACATAAACGACGAAAAATATCGCAGCGCTTTGCAGCGGGTGCACCGCTTGATATTCGCTGATCACCGCCTGCTGCAACTTGAAGTAATCGAGCGTTAAAAAGTGACCGAGATCGAGCGCGAAGAACGCGACGACCAGCGCGACCACGACCGCAAGAATGAGCAGGCGACTCCTGTTCACAATGGATGCGGCGCTTGCTTTCGCACTGCGAGCGCCTGCCCGACGGGACATCTCGATACTTGCGCGCGATTGCCGGGCGTACACCGGTGATGCGCAGGGCTGCTAGCGCCGCGCATCATGCATCGTGAATTTGAAGCGCGAGCAGCGTCATTCGCCGAGAGCGCCGCCACAGCTCGACCCCTGGCCAGCAGTGCAGCCATAACAATGGTCTGCAACGGTGATTGCATTATGTGCAAGGTCAACGCCGATCAAATCGCGCAGATGACTGCGCGGGCGCCCGGCCTGCGCGAGGGGCAATCCCAACATCTGGTTGAAGTCGCAATCGTAAACATAACCGCGATAGTCGACGCTGATGAGGCTGCGGCACATGACGCCCTCGAGATTGGCCGCGTGGTAAGCGTTTTTCAATAAATCCATGTAATGCTCGAACTGGCCTTTCGAGATCAGCATGCTGCCGAATCGCTGAATAGGCATATTGGTAATGACGTAGAGATGGTTGAAAAAAATGCCGAATCGTTCCGCCAGATGGCAGCGGTAATCTGTTTCGAGAGACTGCTGCGCCGGCGGCAGGACCGCGCCTTGCGGGTTATAAACCAAAGTCAATTGCAGGCCGCTGTCCGGTTGCCCGTAGCCAAGGCGATTTAACGCTTTGAGCGCACGCACGCTGGCTTCAAACACGCCTTTGCCGCGCTGCCGGTCAACGTTTTCTTCGAGATAGCACGGCATCGACGCGACCACTTCGACCTGCTGGGCAGCCAGGAACTGTGCGAGATCTTCCTGACCCGGTTGCTCGAGGATGGTCAGATTGCAGCGGTCCATTACGTGCACATCGAGCGCGCGTGCTGCGCAAACTAAATCTCTGAAATGCACATTGAGTTCCGGCGCGCCACCGGTCAAATCGAGTTTGGCAATGCGTGCAGCGCGCGTAAATGCGAGCACTTCGCTGATCGTCTCGTGCGACATCGTTTCGGTTCGCGTCGGACCCGCGTTCACATGGCAGTGTATGCACGACTGATTGCACTTGTAGCCAAGATTGACCTGCAAGGTCTCCAGTTGCCTGCGCCGAATCGCGGGGAAGTCCGAGTCCCGCATGAGCGGGAGGGTAGCGTGCATTACAAATTCTCCATCAGTTTGCGTATTCGCGCGTGTATTCAGTATTGACCAGCTTGAGTCACACGGCGTTCCGCGAGCAGCAAGCCATTGTGCGTAAATTGCGCGTTCCTGTCACTAATTCACGCCGCATCCTTCTTAACGCTGTCTCTACCCAGCCGAAAATAAACAGCGCTGTTAAAGGTCACTACTGAGCGAATTGCTAAACGTTGCTGTCAGTCAGATAGCGCGGCCATGATGAATCACTGCGTGAATACCTCGCCTGCATGCCTATATGGTAGCGGCAAGCGATTTTTCCTTACAACTTGCGTTGACCGCAAGCCTCTGATTGGGCTATGTTTGCGGTTTCCCCCCGCAGTTTTCCGCCCATGTCAAAGTTGCCCAAGCCAGAAAGTGGTCCGACGTTCGAAAGTGCGCTCGGCGAGCTTGAAAGCATCGTTGCAAAAATGGAGGACGGGCAACTTTCGCTTGAGCACTCACTGGCCGCATATAAGCGCGGCGCTGAGCTGTTAAAACTATGCCAGGCACAACTGGCGGATGCTCAACAGCAAGTCAAAGTCCTCGAATCGGGTGCACTGAAGAACTTTGCCGGTGGCGCCGAAGACTGATTTTCAACAGTGGGCGGCCGCGCAGCAGCACCGCTTTGAAGCGCAGTTGCGGGCGGTATTGCCGAGCGCAGACGTGGCGCCGCAGCGGCTGCATGAGGCGATGCGCTATGCCGCGCTGGGCGGCGGCAAGCGCGTGCGACCGCTGCTCGCGTTCGCCGCGGGTGAAATCACTGGCGCCGATGTTAGCCGCGTAGCTATCGCCGGTGCGGCCGTGGAATTAATCCATGCTTATTCGCTGGTGCACGACGACCTGCCGTGCATGGATGACGATGTCCTGCGACGCGGTAAACCGACCTGTCATGTGGAGTTTGACGAAGCGACCGCGCTCCTGGTCGGCGATGCGCTGCAAAGCCTGGCTTTTCAACTGGTTAGCGAATTCCGTATTACGGATGTGGCGTCCGCGCAGCTCGAAATGATCAAGCTGCTTGCGATAGCCTCGGGGTCGCGCGGCATGGCCGGCGGACAAGCGATCGATCTGGCAGCAGTCGGCGCGAACTTGAGCCTGCCTGAACTTGAATTCATGCACATTCACAAAACCGGCGCCCTGATTCGCGCGGCGACGCTGATGGGGGCTCACTGCGGCAGTCCCCTCGATGAGCGATCACTGACGAAGCTCGATCATTTTTCAAAGTGCATCGGCCTCGCGTTCCAGGTCGTCGATGATGTGCTCGATACCGACGCGACCACCGCAACGCTCGGCAAGACCGCCGGCAAGGATGCGCGCCAGAACAAACCTACTTATGTGAGCCTTCTTGGTATCGCCGAATCGAGAAAACTCGCAGCTGACTTGCGCGAGGATGCACTCGCGGCGCTGGAAGTTTTCGGCGAGAATGCGCGGCGCTTGCGCGAACTGGCCGATTTCATTGTGTTGAGAAAGTTCTAATGTACGATTTGCTGTTGTCGATCAACGACCCCGAAGAGCTGCGCGCGCTGGAGCGCAAACAATTGCCTCAACTCGCGCTCGAATTGCGGCAGTTTTTGCTCGAATCGGTGAGCCAGACCGGCGGGCATCTATCGTCGAATCTCGGTACCGTCGAGCTTACGATCGCGCTGCATTACGTGTTTCACACGCCGCACGACCGGCTGGTGTGGGACGTCGGCCACCAGACCTACGGGCACAAGATTTTGACCGGCCGCCGGACCCACATGGAGAAGCTGCGGATGTGGGAGGGCATATCGGGCTTCCCGCGCCGCGAAGAAAGCGTTTACGACACGTTCGGCACCGCGCATTCAAGCACGTCGATCAGCGCCGCCTTCGGCATGGCGGTCGGTAGCCGGCTGGCGGGGATTGCGCGCCACTGCGTCGCGATCATCGGCGATGGGGCGATGAGTGCAGGCATGGCGTTCGAAGCGCTTAACAATGCGGGCGATGCGGACACCGATTTACTGGTAGTGCTCAATGACAACGACATGTCAATCTCGCCGCCGGTTGGCGCGCTCAACAAGTATCTCGCGAGGTTGATGTCGGGCCGCTACTATGCGGCC
>JANYCE010000327.1 GCA_025360445.1 Betaproteobacteria bacterium | reverse complement strand
CCGGACGGAGGAAACGGCACGACCAATCGTATTGGCTTCGATGGGAAGCGCGCGGGGTCGACCGCCTGAGCATCCGCAGGCCCTGCGATCGTACACAAAGTGAAGACTGCCGCGCGCACGGCGCCCGGGCAGGTTATCGGCGATAGAATTTTCATCGTTCTTCCAGGCGACGGCCACTGAACACATGAACAAGGGCACTGGCCCATGAACGGGTTCAGTGTAAGCACTGCGCAAATGCTCTGTCAATTCATTTAGATGATTTGACAATCCACGGTATCGACGTTACTGTGTTTTCGTGCCTACACAATACGGACTTAGCAGCACGCTCGACTTTTCCGCCCACCTGCGCGCGGACGACGTGGTGACTTGGCCGCAGGGAACGGGCGAGCCGTTAGGGCTCACGCGCCGTCTCGTAGAGCAGCGCCATGCGCTGCCTGTGGTAGAGCTTTTTGTCGGGATGACCACGAGCACAACGCTGTCGCCCGAGCACGCCGATCGCTTCCGCTTTCGCGTACTGAACGGTGCGGGCAGCACGCGAAAGCTTACGGTCGCGAACGTCGCGGATATCGTGCCTTGCTATGTGTCGGCGGTGCCGGCACTCGTGAGATCCGGCGCCATCCGTATCGACGTTCTACTGCTCCGCGTGAGGCCGCACCCCAGGCCCGGCTACTTTACGGTCGGCGTGATGGCGGATTTCGTGCCGGCGCTAGTGGCCGCGGCGCGGTGCGTCATCGCGGAAGTCGATCCGCGGCTGCCCGTAACTGCGCAGGACGCGCTGGTAGCGGAATGCGATATCGACGTGCTTACTGAATGCGATGCGGATGAAATTCTGCTGCCGGATTCGGCGCCCGACGCCATAGATAGACGCGTCGCCGCGCACGTCGCGTCGCTCATTCCTGATGGCGCGACGATACAGATGGGGGTGGGCGGTTTGCCCGTCGCGGTTGGCTACGCGCTTAACAACCACCGCGACCTTGGCGTCCACAGCGGCGTCATCTCCGATGTGATTGTTGATCTCGTGGAAAAGGGCGTCGTGACAAATGCGCGGAAGGGTATCGACGCGGGGCGGACCGTCACCGGCGGCCTTTTCGGGAGCCGCCGCCTGATGGACTTCGCCAATGGTAACGACGCGCTCGAGATGCGCTCCTCTGAATACACGCACAATCAGCAAGTACTCGCACGTGTGCAGAACCTGTATGCGATCAACTCGGGCATCGAGGTTGATCTCACGGGTAACGTGAACGCCGAAGTCGCAGCCGGCCGCTACCTCGGCGCCATCGGTGGTCAGTTGGACTTTGTTCGCGGCGCGTTCGCCTCACCCGGCGGGCGCGCCATCATTGCATTGCCGTCGACGACACCGGACGGCAAACACTCGCGCATTGTCGCTTCGCTTGAGGGGCGGCCGGTCACGACGCCGCGCGCGGACGCCGATCTCGTCGTTACCGAGTATGGGGTTGCCGATTTGCGCGGGCGCTCGTTTAGCGAGCGCACCGAGCGGCTACGCGCCATCGCGCACCCGGATTTCAGGGACCGTCTCCAATGAGGATAAAGGCATTGCAATCGGACTCAGGGATCGCGGTCGAAAAAAGTGACCAAGGCATCGTGCATATTCGCCTCGATCGTCCTGACCGCCTGAATGCGCTTGGCATGGACATGACCGTCGCGCTGGAACGCGCCATCGCCGATGCAGTGGCCACCTACGCTCGCGTGATTCTCGTGCACGGCACCGGACGCGCCTTCTGTGCCGGCGCAGATCTCAAAGAACGCCGAACCATGGACGAGCGCGCGCGCGTCGAGCACAACCGAAAAATTAACGATGCGGTCGACGCGCTTGCTGCCGCGCCCATGCCGACGATAGCCGTGATCAACGGTCTTGCGCTGGGCGGTGGCTGTGAGATCGCGCTTGCCTGCGATTTACGGATTGCTTCGGAAGACGCGCAGATCGGCCTGACGGAAGCGCGCATTGGCGCCATTCCGGGCGCGGGCGGGACCCAGCGACTGCCGCGTCTCATCGGCGCGGCGCGCGCGCTTGAGATGATATTGACCGGCGAGCCGATCGACGCGCAGCGCGCGGCCGAGATCGGGCTCGTCAACGCCATTGTTCCCGCGGACGCGCTTGATGAACACGCGCGCCGCCTCGCCGCAGTTCTGGCGTCGCGCTCAGCGGGTGGCGCGCAGATTGCCAAGCGGCTGGTCTATCGCGGGCTGGAAGTCGCGCTCGACCAGGGTCTCGCGTTAGAGCGCGAAGCGCTGAAGCAAATACTCTCGTCACCGGATTACGCCGAAGGACTTGCCGCGTTCGCCGGGAAGCGGCGGCCGCGCTTTGATGGAGGCAGCGCGACATGAGCACCGCACCCGCCCGCCATCGCGGCAAAGCTGAGCACGTCGCACGGCAGTTGCTCGAGCGCATCATTGCCGCCAAGCTGAAGCCCGGCAGCACCTTTGCCACTGAGGCGGAGCTGATTGCGCAATTTAACGTGAGCCGGCCCACGCTGCGCGAAAGCCTGAAGCTTCTCGAGTCGCAGGGCGTACTCGCCGGCCGCCCCGGTCCCGGCGGCGGCATCATCGTGGGCCAGCCGAGCATCGATCTCCTCGCGCACGGCGTGTCGGTATTTCTGCGCTTGCATGAAGTGCCGTTCGTGACCGTCCTTAAAGCGCGCGAGGTGATTGAGCCGGCGCTCGCGTACGAAGCGGCCCTCAACGCAGGCAAGGTGGACTTCGCAGAACTCGAAGCATCGATCGTTCGCATGAAAAAGCTGGACGCGCCGAGCAATCAGGAAGCGTTCATCGAGGAGAACCGGGTCTTCCACAGTATCATCGCGCGTGCGAGCGGCAATAAAGTACTCGAGACCTTCTGGCACACGATCAGCATCCTCGCGCACGGTGAGCATCACGGTATCCGCTACTCCATCGGCAATCAGGCGCACGTCATCAAAGCGCACCAGCGCATTCTCGACGCGTGCCGCCGGCGGGACGGCAACGCGGCGTCTGAAGCAATGGAAAAACACGTTATCAGCCTTGAACATCTGGTTCGCGACCGCTACCAACATCTCTTGAAGCATCCCACCAGCGTCGTCGAGCGGCCCGGCCACTCGCCTTCCAACCAACAGGAGTCTCTATGAACTTCGAACTGAAACCCGAGCAGCGCGCGATGGTGAACGCCGTGCGCGAGCTCACGCAGGACAAATTCAAACCCAATGCGATGAAGTACATGGACGGCACGTTTCCGTGGGACAACATGCGCGATCTCGCAAAAATCGGCGTGCTCGGGATGGCCGTGCCGGAGGAATACGGCGGGCTCGGGCTGCCGGTGTTCGACACCGCGCTCGTGCTCGAAGAGATCGCAAAGGGATGCTACGTGACGGCGATGGCCGTCCTTGGCGAAGTCGGGGTGCAATGCAAGATCCTCGATAATTTCGCACCGCCAAGCATCAAGGAGCGGCTGCTGCCGGGCGTCTGCACGGCTGACGTGATCCTCGCGGTTTGCATGACAGAGCCGCATGCCGGCACCGATGTCGCGAACTACCGCACCAATGCCGACATTCGCGGCGACAAGCTCGTGTTGAACGGCGTGAAGACCCTGATCAGCCGCGTCGACGAAGCGCATGCGTTCGTAGTATTCAGCCGTATCAACAAGCAACCCGGCCGCGAGGGCATCGGTTGCGTCCTGATCGAGCGCGACACGCCGGGGTTTGAGTGCACTGCGCGCTATCACACGATGGGCGGCGAGAACTTGGCCGAGATCCGCTTTGAGAACTGCGAGTTGCCGCTCGAAAACCTGATCATTCGCGAGGACGGGTTCCGCAAACTGTTGAACGCGTTCAACACGCAACGCTGTCTTAATCCGAGTGTTTCGCTGGGTCTTGCGGAAGGCGCATTCGAGGAGGCGGTCAAGTACGCGCGCGACCGCACGGCGTTCGGCCGTCCGATCGGCGAATTTCAGGCGATGCGCCACAAGCTGGCCGAAATGTACCGCGATATCGAAGCGAGCCGCTCGCTGCTTTATCGCGCGTGTGCGACGGCCAATCCGTTCCCGGATCCGTACATGGCTGCAATCGCGAAAATCACCGTGAATGAGATGTCTCTCCGCGTAACGAGCGAAGCGATCCAGGTGCACGGCGGATATGGCTTCACCGATGAGTTTCCGGTGTCGCGATACTACCGGGGCGCACGCTACGGCTCGCTCGGCGGCGGCACAACAGAGACGCTGAAGGAACTCGTCGGCAAGCGGATAATGAGTCACTTTCCGATCGACGGTTTCCTGGGCATGAATACTTTCTAGCTATGCGTTCGCTCCTGTTCGTGCCGGGCGACGACGAACGCAAGATCGCGAAAGCGTGCGACTCCGCGGCCGATGCTTTGATCCTCGATCTCGAAGATGCGGTGGCGCCGCAGCGCAAGTCAGCGGCGCGTGAAATATGCACGTCGGTGCTGCGGAGCGCGAAAACTTCCAAAAAAGTTTTCGTGCGCATTAATGGCCTGGATACGCCTCACGCGCTTGCCGATCTCGCGGCAGTGGTCGCGGCCGGGCCGTTCGGCGTCATGTTGCCGAAGTCGAGCTGCGGCGATGACGTGCGCCGGCTTTCGTTGTATCTCGAGGCGCTGGAAGCGCGCGACGGCGTGGCGACGGGAAGTGTCCGCATTTTGCCGATCGTGACGGAAACCGCCGGCTCGATGTTTGGTCTTCGCAGCTATTCCGATCCCGCGATACCGCGGCTCTTCGGCATGCTCTGGGGCGGGGAGGACCTCGCTGCCGACGTGGGCGCCGTCGGCAATCGCGGCGAGGACGGGCGCTACGCACCTGCCTACGAGCTCGCACGGTCGCTGTGCCTGTTCGGCGCGGCGGCGGCCGACGTACTGGCGATCGATGCGGTGTATACGAATTTTCGCGACTCAGCAGGACTCAAAGCCGAGGCGGTCGAGGGATTGCGCAGCGGTTTCAGCGCAAAAGCGGCGATCCATCCCGCGCAGATCGAAGTGATTAACGAGGCGTTCACGCCGTCGCATTCGGACGTCGAATGGGCGGAGCGTGTCATTGCCGTCTTTGCGGCTGCCGGCGGTGGCGGCGTCGCCGCGATTGACGGCAAGATGCTTGACCGCCCGCATCTTCGCAGCGCGCTTCGCCTGCGCGCGCGCGGCGTCCGTGCTCTCGATTGACTTACTGCACAAGAACCCGGAGGAGCAATGTCTGCAGCACCATCCGCATTGAATGAAACGCCCCCGCATTACCCGCTGTCGGGCATTACCGTCCTCGACCTCTCGCACGTCTACAACGGCCCGTATGCCGCGTTGTTGATGGCATTGGCAGGGGCGACCGTAATAAAAATAGAGCCGCTCCACGGTGAGCATTTGCGCAGCCGCGGCGACCTCGGCGGGGCCGACCTCCCGTTCGCGATGCTCAATTCCAACAAGCAACCGGTCACGCTTAATCTCAAAAGCGAGAAAGGCCGCGGGCTCTTTCGGGAGTTGGTGGCACGCGCCGATATTCTGGTGGAGAACTTCGCCCCCGGTGTGATGGACCGGCTCGGCGTGGGCGCCGCGGACCTGCATAAAATCAACCCGCGGCTGATCTACGGCTCGAGCTCAGGTTACGGTAAGGACGGACCGTATCGCGATTATCCCGCGATGGATCTGGTGATGCAGGCGATGTCCGGCATTATCAATTCGACCGGTTTTCCGGATCAGCCGCCGGTCAAGTCGGGCGCGGCCGTGTGTGATTTCAGCGCCGGCATTCACCTTTATGGCGCGATCATGACGGCGCTATACGAGCGCGAACGCACCGGCAAGGGCCGGGTCGTGGAAGTCGCGATGCAGGACGCGATTTACGCTTCGCTCGCGTCAAATTACGGCATGGTGCACGCGCGTGGAGACAGCGCCCCGGAGCGCACGGGCAATCGTCACGGCGGCCTTGGCATCGCCCCCTACAACGCGTATGCCACGAGCGACGGTTACGTAGTGCTCAACTGCCCGGGCGATCATCATTTCAACGCAGTCCTCGATGTCATTGGCCGACCTGAACTGAAAGTGGATCCGCGCTTCCACACCCGCTCTTTGCGCGTCGTCAATTTCGCAGCCGTCGACGAGCTTATTGAGAGCTGGACGAAGACGCTGACCAAGGACGACGTGGCGCAACGCATGCTCGCGGCCGCAATACCATGCGCGCCGGTGCGCAATCTCGTCGAGGTAATGGATGACGAAAACATGCACGCGCGCGGTAGCCTGCAGTGGATTGACCACCCCAAACTCGGACGGGTTGCCCTTCCGCATTCGCCACTTGTGTTTGAAGGAACTGAACGCCGGCCGATAGAGCCCAGCCTGACGCTCGGCGCCAGCAACGATGCGGTATTTGGCGCGTGGCTCGGCCATTCGGAGCAGGAGTTGGCGGCGTACAAGGCGGAAGGTGTTATCGGTTATACAGAGGAGGAGTTGGCGGCCAGGGCCGCGGTGATCTGAGTGGGGTTCACGGGGCCGAATTCTATAGGAGCCTGCTCGAAACGATAGCGCGCTAACGTTCAGGCCGCTTTGAGTTCGCGGGTTATCGCGTGAAGCGCGCGGTCGAGATCTTCATCATTATTAAAAAACGACATCGAGACGCGCAGCGCGTTGTCTTTGACATTGACCACGATTTTTTGCTGGTGCAGTTTTGCCTGCAGGCCCTTCGCATCGGGCACGAGTAAATTGACGATTTGGGCCCGCTCTTCCCATTCGGTTGGCGTCTGGGTGCGAAGCCCTGCTTTGTGCGCCATGTCAATGAAGCGCGTGGACAATGCACGCACGCGCGCCTCTATATTGGCGATGCCGATCGATTGTAAAAACTCGGCGCCGCGTCGCATCACGCGCAAGCCCAGAAAACTGGGATTGCCGCCTTCGAAGCGATGCGCGTCGTGCACGTGGTCGAACTGTTTGTTGACGGACGCACCGACTATGCTCAGCGGCCGTATAAAGGGCGTGCGCAATTCCCGAATAAGTCCGGCCCGGCAATAGAGTAGACCAGTGCCAGTCATTCCCAAGAGCCCTTTGTGGCCGCCGATCGCGACCATGTCGGCGCCGAGTTCAGACAGAGGCATGGCGAGAATGCCGGCGGCCTGAACGCCGTCAACCACCAGGCGTATATCGCGCTCGCGGCAGATTTTTCCGAGCGCCGGCAAATCGACGCGATAGCCGTTGCCGTAGGTCACATAGGCGCACGAAACTACGCGCGTGCGGCCGTCTATTTTTTCGAGAAATGCATCAAGCGGCAGGCGCCCGTCGCGATGCTCGGCCAGTCGAATCTCGACCCCGTGCGCCTCCCAATGACGCCATACCCACACGTTGTTCACGTGTTCCATATTCGTGAGCACGATGTTGTCGCCTGCTTTGAGAGCGAACGCATGCGCAGCGATGTTGAGACCTTCGGTAGTGTTCTTCGTGAACGCGAGTTCGCCGGGTTTTGCGCCGAGCAGTTCCGCCATCAAGTCGCGCGTCGCTTCGACGTTTTCGCCCGACCATGCGTCGGTGCCCGCATTGTCGTAAATGTCGCGGCAATACTCCTGCATCGCCCATTCGACACAGCGCGGCGGAATGGTCTTGCGCGCTGTGTCAAGATAAGTCCAGTTGGCGAGTGTGGGAAATTCGCCGCGTAAAGCTGCCCAGTCCGGTTTTGTTTTCATTAATCGTTTCTCCCGTATGCGTTGATGAAAATGTTTTTCAGTCCAGTTTTATCCGGGCCTGCTTGATAACCTGCGACCAGCGCGCGAGTTCGCGCTTGATGTGGGCCGCAAACTCAGTAGGCGAGCCGCCTGCCGGTTCGGCGCCTTCGCTCAGCATTCGCTCGCGCACATCCGGCAACTGCACCGCCCTGGCGATTTCCCGATTGAGAAGGTCGACGATCGGTTTCGGCGTGCCCGCGGGTGCAAGCACGCCATACCACGAGGCGGTCTCATAGCCAGGCATGCCCGCTTCTGCAATCGTCGGCAGATCGGGCATCGCCGCCGAGCGTTTGGCGCTCGTCATTGCGAGTGGCCGCAAACGCCCTGCGCGCACCTGCGGCAGTATGGCAACCGTGCTCGAAAACATTAATTGCACCTGGCCGCTCATCAAATCGGTAAGCGCCGGCGCCAACCCTTTATAGGGTACATGCACCATGTTGGTCGCCGACATCATTTTGAATAATTCTGCCGCGAGATGTGATGAACCGCCGGTGCCGTTCGAAGCAAAATTCAGTTGTCCCGGCTTCGCCTTCGCCATCTGCACTAATTCATTGACGCTTTTCACGGGCACTGCGGGATGCACAACGAGTATTAATGGCGCCGCGGCGATCAGACTGACCGGCGAAAAATCTCTTACCGGATCGTAGCCGAGCTTCGGTTGCAGGTTGGGCAGTATGCCGTGACTCGCCACCCCGCCGAGAAATAACGTGTACCCATCGGGAACGGCATGCGCGGCTGTTTCTGCCCCGATCAGCCCGCCGGCGCCCGGACGGTTGTCCACGACGAACTGCTGCCCGAGCACTGCCCCGACTTTATTGCCGATGGTGCGCGCCATGGTGTCGTTGCCCCCGCCAGGAGGGAAGGGCACGATGAATCGAATCGGGCGGCTTGGATAGTGGGCGGGCGCTGCGGGCGTTTGGGCAAATGACAGCGATGCTCCGCCAACCGCCGTCATCACAACGGCTACCAGGAAAAAGTGCGAGACCATGAATTACAAGACGCCGGAAATACCGCCGTCTAAGTGCACGCTCGTGCCGGTCACATAACTTGCTGCGGCTGAGCACAGAAACACGATCACGTTAGCGGCTTCGGCCGCTTCGCCGAAACGCCCGAGCGGAATCGGTTTTGCTTCCTTGGCGTAATACTCATCGGCACTGATGCCAAGTTTGGCGATGCGCCGCTCATGCTGACCCGACTTGATTTTGCCAATGCATACAGTGTTGACGAGGATATTGTCAGCGGCGAATTCCTTTGACATTGCTTTGGTCAGCGCCAGTCCTGCGGCGCGCGAAATCGTCGTCGGCATCGAACCTGCCCCCGGCTGTTTGGCGCTTGAAATTGTGATGTTGATCACGCGTCCACCGCCGCGTTTTTTCATGTGTGGTATCGCCAGCCGCGTACAGCGAATCGCGCCGAAAACCTTAAGTTCGATATCCGAATGCCATGTATCGTCAGTGATGTCGAGGAATGCGCCGCGCGCCGAAGTGCCCGCATTGTTGACGAGTATATCGATCGCGCCAAACTGCTTGACGACGGCGTCGATGAAGCGCTGTATATCGTCCATCTTGCTCATGTCGGCCGCCATGCCAAACGCGTCGCCGCCGGCAGCCCTGATTTCTGCGACGGTCTTTTCGACCCCTTCAGCATTTCGCGCGCAAATGGCGACTTTCGCCCCTTCGCGCGCGAATTCGAATGCGCTGGCCTTGCCAATCCCTTCAGTGCCGCCGGTGATAACGGCGATTTTGCCCTTCAGTTTTAAGTCCATCGTGTACTCCCGAGAGTCGCAAAGTGTCGAATTTTACTCGGGTTTGACCCCGGCATTTTTATATCCCCCGTCGTCTGTTCACGGTGTGCATCGCGCAATGCCTCCGTTGCGCGATGAATTTAGAGGAGACCGTTTACGCGCAAGCCCGTGTAATCATGGGGCCCGCGCGAATGCGCAATTTAATCGATGATTTTCCCGCGAGTTGCCGATTGCCGACGCGCGCTATCAAGCCTATTATTGAATTTGCTTCACCCGCCGCTTCACCGGAGAATCCCGACATGTTGCCTTGCCCCGCACCCGTTGGTATTTGTCGTACTAAAAGTTTTAAAAATAAGTTAACGATGGTCGTTAGCGGTTGGCTTTTCGTTGCCGCCAGTCTCGGTTTCATAACCACCCAGGTGCAGGGCGCCGAGGCGCCGCCGCCGGGCGCGCGCGTGCCGCTGACCGTCGATGCATTCTCAGTCGTCAAAGTGCGCGTGAAGGCAGTCTCCGATGCGCGCAGCCGCAACACGCTGGGCCGGGACCGCGAGGGCACGGGCATCGTGATCGATTCGAGCGGCCTCATTTTGACGATTGGTTATCTCGTGCAGGAGGCGGACTCGGTCGATATATCTACCGCTGACGGGCGCGGCGTGCCGGCAAGCGTCATCGCGTACGATTACACCACCGGCTTCGGACTGCTGCGCGCGGCGAAACCGCCCGCAGTCAAGCCAATTGCGTTTGGCGATTCGGCGACGGTGCCAGACCGCGAACCAGTACTCATCGTCGGCTTCGACGGTGTTGCGCCAGCCTTCGTCGTGTCGCGCCGCCCCTTTGCCGCTTACTGGGAATATCTGCTCGACGAGGCAATCTACACCGCGCCGGCAACGGTTAATTGGCAAGGCGCCGCGCTGATTAATAAAGAAGGCAAGCTGCTTGGCGTAGGCTCACTGGCAGTCGGTAATGCGCTCGGTGGCCAGGCACAGGTGCCCGGCAATTTGTTCGTGCCGATCGATTTGTTGAAACCGATATTGGGAGATTTGATTGCGCAAGGTCGCGTGTCGTCTAAACCGCGGCCGTGGCTCGGCGTCAGTACGCAGGATATGCAGGGAAAATTGCTTGTCACGCGGGTCTCGCCCGACAGCCCGGCCGAGCAGGCGGGCCTCGCGAACGGCGACATTATCCTCGGTATACGCGGCGAACTGGTCAAAGGGCACACAGATTTTTACCGCAAGTTGTGGGCGAGCGGCGATGCCGGCACCAACGTAGTGTTGGATGTGCTCAAAGGGGCGGAAGTCAGGAAACTCGAAGTGCATTCGATGGACCGCGAAAAATATCTGCGCCCGAAGCCGACGTATTGACGCTGCGTGACTTGCAAAAAAATCCCGGGGCTGCCGGGATTTTTTTCGCCTCAGTGTCCAGAGCGCGGCCATGGCGAGGAAATCCGTAGCGAGATATAAAATCCAGACGAGCTCGGTGCCGGGCGTTGCAGCGAGCGCTTCGATTTTGCCGCCGTCCTCGGTGCGAGCGGTATAAAATGCGGACTTTTCGCGCGGCGTCAATGCCTGATCGACCCTCGCCATAATTGGATTAATTTCTGAAGATTAAAAACAGGAGTCGTTTGAATGAGCACTGAGCAAGCGGTAGCATCGACGGGGCAGGAACACTGGACTAAGAAAGGCGACGTCAAACTTTTCCTGTGGGAGAAACGCGCGACTGCCAAACCGCTGCGCGGCACCATCCTGTTCGTGCATGGTTCGTCGATGGCGTCGACACCCACCTTTGATTTACAGATGGCGGAGCGGCCCTATTCATCGGCGATGGATTTTTTTTCGGCTCAAGGTTACGACACCTGGTGCTTCGATATGGAAGGCTACGGGCGCTCTGATAAGTCGCGTGACATCAATTGTGATATCGCTAACGGCGCCGACGATGTGGCGGCCGCGACCGATTACATTATGAAAACTCGCAGCGTTAAGAGCTTTCTTGTTTACGGCATTTCGTCGGGCGCATTGCGGGCAGCGCTGTTTGCCGAGCGGCATCCCGAACGTGTTGCGCGGCTCGCGCTCGATGCGTTCGTGTGGACGGGCAAGGGCAGCCCTACGCTCGATGAGCGGCGTAAGAAGCTGCCGGAATTTTTAAAGATGAACCGCCGGCCGATTGATCGCGCATTCATGCGCAGCATATTTGAGCGCGACCATCCGGGCTGCGCAGACAAAAGAGTCGTCGAAGTATTTGCCGACGCGGTGTTAGCACTCGACGATTCGATGCCTACGGGGACTTACGTCGATATGTGTTCGAAACTGCCGGTCGTCGACCCGGCAAAAATTACGGTGCCGTCGTTGATCATGCGCGGCCAGTTCGATGGCATCGCGAGCTTTGACGACCTGGTGGATTTTTTCAAGCGCCTGCCTAACCCCGACAAGCAGTTCACCATGATGTCCGGAATTTCGCACGCCAGCTTTCAGCAGATCAACTACGAGATGGTGTATCACATCCTGCTGTCGTTCTTCTCGCAGCCCGCGCCGATTTACCGCGCCTGATCTGCGTTTATGGACAAATTCAAAGCGTCTTGCGCCGCTGGCATAGTGCTCGTCGTGCTGGCTGGGCGCGAAATCGTCAAGTATGCGACGCTCATCAAGGCTGCCGATATCCGGCCCGAATGAATCAACTCTTTTGAACGGGAAACGCCATGTCCGATTTCGATGCTTCAAAGCTGACCCAATTGGAGCAATACAAGCTGCTAATCGGCACCGTCACGCCGC
>JANYCE010000313.1 GCA_025360445.1 Betaproteobacteria bacterium | reverse complement strand
CGACGCGGCGGTCGAGCATGTCGGCCGGCTGCTGCGCAATAGTCCATGTCGCGTCGAGAATTGCCTGCGTTTCCGGCAGAAAATCGGGGAGCGTCCCCGCATCGAACTCACGCTGGCGGGTCGTGCGCTTCACCAGCAACTCACGCCGCCGTGCGTCGAATCGTCGATGCAACTTGGCGACGAACGCACAAAACAGATCGCTAGTCCATGATGGTTTCGCGGAGTACACCAACGGTTTGTTGCAATGCAAGACGGAAGCTGCCCGACCCTGGTTGACGCGAAACGGAGAAAATTTTAGGTCCTGCAGCGTTAGAATTTTCGCCCGGAAGCCGCGCTTGGGGCTGAGCATTAATCTTTTTACGCTCTCTCGGCTCGACGCAATCGACACGCCGGCGGGGCGTCCAAACAACAACGCCCGCGGGGGCGGGCGTTGTGTCAACCAATGTTAATGCTAATCGCCGCTTGCAGCGACCACCGGGTTTACTTGCCCCAAGGTTTGATCGCCGCCTTGAGTTGGTTATACCCGTCGATGTAGCGCGGTCGCTTGCCGCCGTATATTTTATCGAACGTCGCGAGTTGTGCGTCTAACCAGTTCGCCAGTTCAGTGTTGCCCAGATTGGCGGCTTTATAGGCTTCGTTGATAAGGACGAAGTGGATACGCGGATCGTACGGTTGCTTCTCGCCGCCGACGGTTTCGTCGCCGTCTAGCAAGCGCAATAACATTGCATCGGCTGAACCGAGGGTTTGCTCAAAAATCGGCTCGCCTTCCATGCGATACATGACGCTGGTCATGTCTTTGCCATTCTTCATGGTGAAGCCCATCGCGCCCCACTCTTTTTGCATGTCCTTGCCGGTTTTCGCATGATCGAGAACCATTTGGCCCCACGCTCTTAGCAGGTCTGGCGCATCGGCCATCAAATCGGTCAGGCGGTCGCCATCGAGGTCGGTTGCATAGATGATGCATTTCCGCTGATTGATCATGTCGTGCAGCAGCAGGCCGAAATTCGTGTCTGAAATGTGCTCATAGACTTCGCCGCCCCAATTTTCCATGCCGGCTTTAAAATCCTTTGGCAGGATTGCGGTGATCGCGTCGACATTCGCTTTTTCTTCAGCGTATGCATCCACGGTGTACTTCCGCTTAAGTTGAAATTTCGTGCCTTGCAGCAGCCAGCGCATGATGCCGGCGTTGACCGTGTCTTCCTGCGCCTGCGTTGGCTTCGTCGCGACCCGTCCGATTTGACCGGTCTCGTGAACCATCTTAAGGAACAAACGCGCGGCATAAGCCATGCGTACGCCCGGTGTATTCATCTCCGAGTGAATGTTGCCGCTGCTGCGATCGACACTGAACTTCTTTTTGTCCTGCGAGTACGGCAGGCCCGGCATAAATCGGATGCTGGTGATGGTGCCGTAAGGACGCACGTTGCAGTAAACGCCGGCTGCCGTGCGCAGCGGTGCGTTCGCCGATTTACCGTAAACCACGACTTTTTTACCATTCTCGTTCACCATGAAATCGCCGGCCGTCGACCATTTCAGCGACGTGTAATCGAGTTTGCCAAACCATTCGAGCGACTTGAGCTTAGTGTCATGCCGAAATTGCGCCATCATCGGTACGCCGAGAAATGGCAGGCCGAGAACATCGAGCGCCATTAGTGTTCCATTAAGCGCGAACATATCTGTGAAAGCATGCGCGACGGGCTTTACGTTGCCATGCTGATTCCCGCCCTCCCAGAGGATCGCGTCGGATGTTGCCCGGGGCTGAACACTCGATCGCTTATATACTTTGTCCAACAGCTTGAATAAATCGCCGCCCTGTTCTTCCTGCGCGATTTTCAACAGATCAAGTTTCTCAGCCATAATTAATTAATCTCCGTTCAGATGTGGTGTGGGATAAATGATTCACGTGCTTGGAAGGGGGGATGGGGCGCAATGGCAGTTGGCCGCCCGGAGGTCCGGACCCATGACCTCGCATGCGGGTTTGTGAGGCAATTATCGCATTTATTGTGCTGCGCTTGAATGCGTCTGCCACGCCGGACGACTGGCAAAGTGCGGCGCCGGCGAAATACAAAAAAAAGCCCATCAGGCGTGAGCCGGATGGGCTTTATTTGGTTGTTCTGGGTATGGTTATTGTTGCTTCCTGTTTCGTTGTTTCTAGCAGCCTGTCGGGCTTAGCCGCCCGGAACTATTAATCAATGCTAATGTCATAATAGTATCCTGTTAACGCTGCTGAGAGTATTGCCATGGTCAATTTCCGTCCGATCGATCGCGCCACGCCGTTTTTGCTGCCGCCC
>JANYCE010000304.1 GCA_025360445.1 Betaproteobacteria bacterium | reverse complement strand
GCGTTACGCGGCCGGCGATCGGCGAACCGATGCGGGCGGTATGGTTCTCATCGTACGCAATGCGCGCGCTCAAGGGATCGAGCAGGGGTTCGGGGAGGGCTTCGACCGCTTCGATCTTGATAAACGTCAACTGCGGTGAATTGGCGGCGAACCGCAATTCCCGCGCATTAAGATGCGCCGGCGCGACAGCTTGCGCTTTGGGTTCGCTGCGACGAAGGTAGTACTGAGCCGCCATCCATCCCGCAATGGCCACCAGTACGGCGGCCAGCAACATTGCAATAACCTTACGGGATTTCATGTTCGTCGGCCGCGTTGTTAAATGGTCGCCGCATGCTCGCAGCGTCCGTTACGCCTGCAGTTCCGTCGAATCGAGCGCCGCGGTCCACTTTTTACGCGTGCCAGATCGCGCGACAAAACATAAGCGCAAGGTAACCTTGGGATATCGTCAAATTTCAGCGGACGCCTATTCTGCATCGCGGGCCGTCCACTGCAACCATTATTTTCTGCCAAATCCAGCTCTATCACAGCAGGCAGATTAACTGGTCGTCCTTACGCCATACTTACTTTGCGCGGAATGCCTTTGGCGTTTTATTCGACCGGCGCCCGCGCGTCACGTCGCACCGGGCGGCGGGTGTTGCGCTCGAACAGCACGTAAAGCGTGGGCAGCACAAGCAGCGTCAGCAAAGTCGCCGTAATGAGCCCGCCGATCACGACGATGGCCAGCGGTTTTTGCGTCTCCGATCCTATATCGTGCGACAACGCCATTGGCATAAGCCCCATCATGGCGAGCAGCGCCGTCATGAGTACCGTGCGTAAACGCACCAGCGAGCCTTTGATTACGGCTTCAACCGGCGTCGCCCCGGCGCGCATCAACTGGTTAAAGTACGTGACCATGACCACGCCATTCAGAACCGCCTGGCCGAAGAGCGCGATGAAACCAATTGCTGCCGACACCGACAACGGAATGCCCGTCAACAGCAGCGCGAAAATGCCGCCGATCATGGCGAACGGAATATTGAGGATGATGAGCAACGCGCTTTTGAACGACTTGAATGCGTCAAACAGCAGAATAAAAATGAGCAGCACCGACAGCGGCACGACCACCGACAACCGCGACATCGCGCGTTCCTGGCTCTCGAATTCACCCGACCATGCGATGTAATAGCCTTCGGGCACCTTGACCGCTTTAGCAACGCGCGCCTGCATATCCGCAACGACGCTGCCCATGTCGCGGTCGCGGATGAACACGCCGATTGCAATGACGCGTCCGCCATTCTCGCGGCTGATGTTCATGCTGCCGCCGATCGCGCGAAACTTCGCTACCTGCGACAGCGGCAGGTAAACGCCGTTCGGCGTGGTGACCAGGATGTTTGGCAATTCGTCGAGCGCCCGCTGGCCTTCTTTCAGCCGCACCACGATACCGAAACGCTTCTCGCCTTCCCATACGCTGGTTGCGACTTTGCCGCCGAGCACCGTTTCAATCACGTCTTCGATGTCCGCGACGTTGAGCCCGTAGCGCGCCGCCACCGCGCGGTCGATTTCAATCAGCGTCTGCGGCAACTCGCCCTGGCGATCGATCATCGCGCGCGACACGCCGCGCACGTCTGCAATCGCAGCGAGCACCTTGGCAGCGGTCGCGCGCAGCACGTCGAGGTCATCGCCAAACACCTTGACCACAATCTGGCCGTCGATTTGCGAAATGCTTTCGAGAATGTTGTCGCGAATCGGCTGGGAGAAGCTCGCCTGGATGCCGGGAATCTTCGAGAGCTCCCGATCCATTTCCGTCATCACGTCGCGCTTGGTCATCTTGCGCGTCCACTCCGAGTCGGGTTTGAGATCGACCAGTATTTCCGCCATGCTGATTAACTTGGGATCAGTACCGTCCTCGGGCCGCCCCGCCTTGAAAACGACCGTTTTGACCTCGGGGATTTTTTTAAGCACATCCTGCATGCGGCCCATTTGAACCGACGCCTCCGTCACCGACACGCTGGGGTGCAGCGGCACATTAAGCCAGATCGAGCCCTCATTAAGCTCCGGTAAAAATTCGGTCCCGAGCTGCGGCGCGGCGGCAAGGCTCGCCACGAGCGCGGCCGTAGCGGAAATAAGCACGATCTTTTTGTGATCCAGTGCCCACCGCAAAACCGGCTCGTAGATCTTTTTACACCGCTCGACCAGCGCGTTATCGTGGTGCGGCAATTTTTTTCGCAGCAGGGCGTAACACAAGAGCGGAACCAGGGTTAACGAAAAGATGAGCGAAGCGATGAGCGCCGAAGTGACTGAATAAGCCATCGGCGCAAAGATGCGCCCTTCATGCCGCTGCAGCGTGAAAATCGGGATATGCGCAGCAATGATGATCAACATCGAAAACAGCGTTGGCCGGCCGACTTCTACCGCCGCGTCGAGAATCACTTTTAAGCGGGTTCGGTCCTCGCGCTGATCGACTTTATCGTCGTGAAACTCTTTGGCTTCCGATAATTTTCGAAAAACGTTTTCCACTACGATCACAGCCCCGTCGACGATGATGCCGAAGTCCATCGCGCCCAGCGACAGCAAATTAGCGGGTATTCCGATCCACGTAAGGCCGATGAAAGTGCCCAGCAGCGACAACGGGATGATCAATGCCACGATCGCGGCGGCGCGCAGATTGCCAAGAAATAACAGCAGCACCAGCGTTACCAGCATGGCCCCTTCGACGAGATTAGTGAACACCGTTTTCAATGTTTTACCGATAAGCCATGTTCGGTCGTAATAAGGCACAACCTGGACGCCTTTCGGCAGCACGGTGTTGTTTAGATGATCAACTTTTGTCTTGACCGCAGTCAGCACTGTCGAAGGGTTTTCACCTTTGCGCATAAGCACGACACCCGTCACTACGTCGTCCTCGTCATCCTGCCCGATGACGCCCTGGCGGGGCACCGATCCCGTGCTGATGGTTGCGATGTCCTTAATGAGCACAGGGACGCCGTTGCGCTCGGTCACCATGACGTTGAGCACTTCATCGGCCTGGCGCAGCAAACCGATGCCGCGGATCAGAAACTGCTGGTGGCCTTGCTCCACATAGCCGCCGCCCGCATTCGAGTTGGCGCGCTGCAACGAGGTAAATAATTGCTGCAGGGTGACCTTGTAATACTTCATCTTGGCGAGATCGGGGTTCACCTCGTATTGCTTGATGTAGCCGCCAAAGCTCACGATGTCGGCGACGCCGGGAATCAGGCGCAACTGCCGGCTGACCGTCCAGTCCTGGATGGTGCGCAGATCGCGTGAATTTAGATGGTCTGCATTGACGCGGTAGCGGTAGATCTCGCCGATCGGTGTCGACAGCGGCGCCAGCTGCGGCTGCACACCTTCAGGCAACTCTGCTTCGCGCAAACGTTCGCTGACCTGTTGACGCGCGAAATAGGCATTGGCGTCGTCGTTAAAGGTGATGATGATGAACGACAAGCCGAACTGGGTATGCGAAAACATGCGCACCGAATTCGGCAAACCGGCGAGAGCCACTTCAAGCGGCAGGGTGACCTGTTTTTCAACCTCTTCAGCCGCGCGGCCGGGGAACAGCGTGATCACGGTGACCTGGGTGTCAGTCACATCGGGAAACGCCTCAACGGGCAACTGTTTGAACGCGATAATTCCGCCGCCGATGAACAGCACTGTGCCGATGATGATGAACAACGGCTGCCTGAGCGCGAATTCGACTATTTTTCTTATCATGGCTGGATCGCGCTGCTATTTAACGATGCGCCGTGGCTGCAGCATCTGCTGCAGCAACAGGGCGCCGTCGGTCACAACTTTTTCGCCGGGCGCAACGCCTGCGGTAATCGCGATGTTGCCGTCATGGACGTCGGCAGTCGCGACTTTGCGGCGGGTGTAGCCGCCTTTGCCGTCGTCGACAAATACAAAATTGCTGCCGCCTTGGAAATACACCGCGCGCGCGGGCACCTGCAGGATTTGCGTCGCATTGCCGTTGACGGTCGCCGTGACAAACATTTCGCTTTTTAACAGCCGTTTCGAATTATCGAGAGTTGCGCGCACTTTGATCGTCCGCGTCGCCGGGTCGATAAAATCGGCTACTGCGGCGACCTTTGCGCCAAAAACCTCGTCCGGGAAAGCGGGCACCCTGACCTGAATCAAACTGCCGGACTTCAAGTGCGGCAGATCCTTCTCGGACGCGTCGAGCAACACCCATAGGTATGCAGGGTCGGTAATTACGAACTGGGCCGGTGCGCCGGCGCCCATTTGATCGGGCCGCAATTCCTGACCGGGGTTGATGCTTTTTTCGACCACCACTCCGGTGAGCGGGCTTTTAAGCGCGTAAGTCTGGTCGACCTGCGCGCTGCCGCCGTAAAGTTTGAGCCGCGCGTGCGTACGTTTAAGCTCGGACTCGGCGCGCGCGAATTCCGCTTCGGCGGTGTGGAAGTCTTTGGCGGCGGCCACGCCGAATTGGTGCAGTTCTTTCACGCGCGCGAGATTTTGTGCTGCCAGCGCATATTCGCCTTGCGAACGGCGCGCATCGGCTTGCGCCTGGCCGAGATCAGGTGACGCAATGACGGCCAGCGTCTGGCCTTGTTGCACGCGGTCGCCCGGTTGCACGGCAATGCGCTCGACGCGGCCCGCTAGCGGCGTGAAAATGCGCACCGTCTTGTCTTCGTTCCACACGAGCCGGCCGTTTAAAGATGCAGCGGCCGCTGGCCGCTCGATGGCTTCTTCCGACAGCAGCGACGAGAGTTGCGGGCTGCCCGGCGCGAATACAACGCTCTCGCCATCAACCCTCGGTTGCGGCGGACCCTGGGTCTTCTCAGCTTGATCGCAGCCCGCAAGCAAGCCTGCGGATAAAATTGCTACCCAAATATAAAAACGCATGGGCTACAACCCCGAATGTTGTGGTGCTACGACAGCAGGTTTGCAACCCGCTTTTACTTGTCGTCGCCGACCATTTTTGTTTCAATCTGCGCGGCTGCAATTGCCGCCTGCCAGGTGGCAAGCGACTTGGCGTAATCCGCAAGCGTATTTGAGAGTTCGAGACGCGTCGCGTAAAGCTGGCGCCGTGCATCGAGCAGATCGAGCACGCCGATCGCTCCTTTTCTGTACGCAAACTCGGCCCCTTCGGCGGCGCGCTGCGCTTCCGCCGACAGCGTTTCGCGAAAACGTTGCACGCGCTCACTCGCCGCGTCAAGATCCGCGCGGCTGCGCGCGATTTCCGCGAGCGCGAGTGCGCGCACGCGCTCGAGATTGTCGCGCGCCGACTGAAGCTCGACCTCCGCGCGCCGGATCTCGCCTTCAAAATAGTAGTTGGTAAAAAGCGGAACGCTCACGCCTACACCGAACGTGTTGTTGCTGAAATCGCCGGGAAAATGCTGGAACTGCGCCGAGCCGGTTATATCCCGCGTACGCAGGGCGCGCGCAAGTTCACGATTCTTGTCAGCGGCAGCAACGCGTGCCTGCGCCGCCTGCACGTCCGCGCGTCCGCCCAGCGCCTGGTCGAGATCAAGCGCGTTGGGCACCGCTCCAATGTCCGGCCAACCATCGGTCGCGGTGATTCGCGGAGCCTCGCGATCCGCGCCGATAATATAAGCGAGGATAGCCTGCGCCTTCTGACGTTCGGCTTGCGCAGTGCGCGCGTCATTTTGCGCGCGCAGGGCGTCAACCCTTATGCGCGCGACTTCGGAGCGGGCAATGTCGCCCGCTTTGAGCCGGCGGTCAACTGCGTCTATCGTGTTCTGGAACAATCCAGCGGTCTCCGTCGCAATGCGCTGCTTCTCCTGCGCGGCGACGAGATCGTAATAGGCCGAATACAACGCCACGCGCTGCTGGCGCCGGATATCGGCATATTCGCTGCGGCTCGCGCGGATGTTGTGATCGGCCGCTTCCATGCGCAGTTCGCGCTTGTTGCCGCGTTCAAACAATTGTTGTACGCCAAGCACGCTGCCGATTTGTTTTTCACGCACGTCGCCTGCGCCGATACCCGAATGCGGATTAAGCGGGCTCGCACTAAAAGAAAGATTCGGGTTGGGTCGCTGAGCGGCCGTCAGGCGGTCCGCTTGCGCGCCTTCCACGAGACGCTGACCGGCCTGAAGTTCACGATTACGCGCCGCAAAAAAAATCTCCGCTTGACGCAGGGTTAACTGCGCCAAGTCGGAGCTTGAAGAAGCCAGGCCGGATACCGGTTCAGCACCGGCAACAACGGCGTTCCCGCTCCCGAGGAGGAAAGCCAGAACAAACAGTCGCAAACCTGACAACATCATGTTGAGACATCCTAAATACGCTAGCTGCGACATATCTACATTGCCGCAACATGACCATTAAATCGTAGCAACCGTCGCTTACTCCAAGCTTACAGGCGGGGGCCTGCGCGACGGAAGCGAAATCTACCATACCGCGGTGACTTTGCGAGTGCGCTACACTGTAAAAATCAAATGTTTACTTTTTATAAATCGGGTTTTCCATGCGCATACTGATCGTGGAAGACGACCCTGTGCTGGCCGACGGGCTAACGCGCTCTTTGCGACAGGCCGAATTTGCAGTCGACTGCGTGCACGACGGTGAGGCGGCTGACCATATATTGACGACGCAAAATTACGAGCTGGTTATTCTGGACCTCGGCCTGCCCAAACTGGGCGGTTTTGACGTACTCAAACGCATGCGCCGCCGAGGCGCCGCCGCGCCGGTTTTAATATTGACTGCACGCGACGCGTTGTCGGATCGCGTCAAAGGACTTGACCTCGGCGCCGACGACTATCTGACCAAACCATTCGATCTACCTGAACTTGAAGCGCGCGTGCGTGCTTTGATTCGTCGCGGTCAAACCGGCGGGAGCTCATTTTTATCGCACGGGCCTCTTATTCTCGATACCAGCGGCCGCCGCGCGACACTGCACGGCCTGCCGCTCGAACTGTCGGCGCGCGAAATCGGAGTACTGGAAGTGCTGATGCTGCGCAGCGGGCGCGTAGTCAGCAAGGAGCAACTTGCCGAGCAGCTGTATGGCTGGAATGAAGAAGTGGGCGCGAATGCAATCGAGGTCTACGTGCATCGCCTGCGCAAGAAGGTTGAGTCCGCGGGCGTTGCCATACGCACCATCCGCGGGCTCGGTTATTTGCTGGAAAAAAACCGGTGAGCGTGCCCGCCGCCCGGCCCCTGATAACTAAACGCGCGACGCTGCGCCATCAGTTGCTGACCTCGCTGCTGGCGCCGATCGTGTTCGTCACGTTGTTAAGCGCAGTGGTCACCTATTACTACGCGTTCAATTTCGCCACCCTCGCCTACGATTACTCACTGTTCGATTCCGCCCTCGACATCAGCCGGCAAACGCGCGTGAGCGATGGCAGGCTGCGTGTGGATCTGCCGAGCGCCGCGCTCGACATGCTCGAATCCGATACGCACGATAATGTTTTTTACATGGTCAACGATGCGAGGCACGAGTTCGTAGCAGGCCATCGCGGCCTGCCGATGCCGGGGGAAGAGACGCCGGTGGGGAAACCGGTTTATTACGACGGCCATTATCGCGGTCACCCGATCAGGCTCGCTGCGCTGTCTGCCAAGGCACAAGGCGCAGCGGACGACGAGATGCCCGTGCTGATTCTCGTCGGCGAGACGCTTAACAAACGGCGCACCCTCGCCAACGAAATGCTGCTGGGCATGCTGCTGCCGGAGTTTCTGCTGATCGCGTTGATCGGAGCGCTGGTGTGGTACGGGATCGAGCGCGGCTTGCGTCCGCTCGCCACGCTGCAACTGGAAATCGGCAACCGTTCGCATCGCGATTTAAGCCCGTTGCCCGAACAGAATGCACCTGGCGAAGTGCGCGCACTTATTCGCGCGATGAATGAATTGCTCGCGCGCCTTGCCTTCGCGCTCGCCGCCCAGCAGCGGTTTATTGCTGACGCCGCGCACCAGCTGCGTACCCCGCTTGCGGGCATCAAAACGCAGGCCGAGCTCGCGCTGCGTCAATCAAATATGGTCGAAGTGCAGCATACGCTGCTGCAACTTAATACGGCCACCGGGCAGACTACTCACCTCGTCAATCAATTGCTGTCGCTGGCGCGCGCCGAGCCGGGGGCGGGCCGTCCGCAAGCGATGCAAAAACTGGATTTAAACGAACTGGCGCGCGACACCACGACCGAGTGGGTGCCGCGCGCCCTGGAGCGCAACATCGATCTTGGTTTTGACGCAACTGAGGACGGCCGTGCGGTGGTCGAAGCCGACGGATTGTTCCTCCGCGAGATGCTCAGTAATTTGCTCGACAATGCGGTTCGCTATACACAGCCTGGCGGGCGCGTCACGGTCCGGGTCAGCGCCGAAGGCGCGCGGGTGTTATTGAGCGTCGAGGATAACGGACCGGGCATTCCAGCTGACGAGCGCGAGCGCGTGTTCGAGAGATTTCACCGCGTACTCGGCACCGGCGCCGAAGGATGTGGCTTGGGGCTGGCGATCGTGCATGAAATCGCCCAGGGGCATAACGCGGAGGTGCGTCTGACGGCCGGCGCCGGGGGCGTTGGCACACTGGTTTGCATTGTTTTCCTGCAGGTGGCCTAACGCAGGGATGTCCGCGTCATATCGATGCAATAAAATCGCGCTTCCTGGTTTCTGCCCGCCACCCCGTCATGCGCCCTCAAGAAAGCTATACCCGCACGGCTATTGCGTTGCACTGGCTGATCTTCGCTTTAATCGCAGCCGGCTTCGCATTGGGTATTTACATGGTCGACCTGCCTTTTTCGCCGCTCAAACTTAAATATTTTGCATGGCATAAATGGCTCGGCATTACGGTGTTTGCACTCGTGCTTGCGCGTATCGGATGGCGGCTGATGCACCGCCCGCCGCCCGATGACGCGATTATTCCGCCCTGGCAGCGCAGCGTGGCACGCGCGATGCATGTAGTCCTTTACGCACTGATTGTAGTCATTCCTCTTACGGGCTGGCTTTACAGTTCCGCGGCCGGCGTGCCGACTGTTTATCTTTCTGTCATGCGGCTGCCCGCTCTGCTGGTCAAAGACTTCGCTCTTGCCGAACTATTGAAATCAGTACATGTCATATTGAATTACACGCTGCTGGTGCTGGTTGCGTTTCACAGCGTGGCCGCTTGGCAGCATCATTTTATTGCGCGCAACAACGTCCTGCGGCGCATGCTGCCCTGGACCCATCCGCGACGAGGAAATAACGGCAATGCGTAGGTTCGACCTTGTCATTAAATTGCTGGTAGCGGCGGCCATCGTACTATTCGCAATGCCGGTGGCGGCTCAAACCGTGTTGTATGACAAAAGCCGCATTACCTGCGTCTCGCGCCAGATGAGCGTGCCGGTCGAAGCCCGCTTCAAAAGATTTAGCGCGCAAATCGCCTTCGATCCGGCTAAACCCGCTGCGGGCAAGGCCCGCCTTGACATCGATCTCGACAGTTTCGACATCGACAACGCCGAGGTAAACGACGAGGTAGTCGGCAAGCAGTGGTTCGACGCGCGCACTTATCCAAAAGCGACCTTCGTTTCGACCGCCATCAAACCGCTCGGCAGCAACCGGTTCGAAGTGCGCGGTCCGCTCACCATTAAAGGCCGCACTCACGAAGTCAGCGCGCCGTTTACCTATAAGGAAGACGGCGGTACGGCAGTTTTTGACGGCGCATTTCCCATCAAACGCCTTCAATACAATATTGGCGAAGGCGTGTGGAAAGACACCGACACGGTCGCGGATGAAGTGCAGATAAAATTTCGTATCGTAGTGGCCGCCCTTAAACCGGCGTCAAAAAAATAACAACCACACTTGGGGAAAAGCATGCTTCGTACAATCGCCGCTTTAGCTCTTGCATCAGGTTGCGCACTTGCGGCCGCGGCCCCGGACGTTTACGTTGGGGACCCGGCGCACACCTACGCATCTTTTGAAACGGGTCATCTGGGCATTTCATGGATACGCGGCCGCTTTAATAAAACCACCGCGGCGAAAGTCGTGCTCGACCGCGCCGCAAAAAAAGGCAGCATCGACGTCCAGATTGATACGCGATCGCTCAACACCGGCCACGAGGCACGCGACAAGCATGTGCGCAGCGCGGATTACCTTGACGTCGAAAAATTTTCAGAGATTGTCTTCAAATCGAACAACCTGCGATTTAACGGGGACAACCTGACCGGCGCCGATGGGGAGCTAACGATGATGGGCGTCACGCGACCGGTGAGCCTCAACGTAACTTCGTTCCGGTGTATTCAGCACCCGGTCAACAAACGCGAGATGTGCGGCGCCGACGCCTCGCTCGCTATTAAGCGCTCGGAATGGGGCATCAAGCGCGGGGCGACCGGCATCGGCGACGACGTAAAAATCGCTATCCAAATCGAGGCTTATAAGGAGTAGTTATTATGAATTCAAGACGCGTCTGCGCGGCAGTCGTCGCGACCCTCTCACTCTCAATCGCCGGCTGCTCCAGTACGACCGAAGGCGGCGTCGTAGGCGGCGAAAGGCGGCAGCTTTTGCTCGTGTCGTCAGAACAGCTCGATCAAATGGCGACGCAGGCTTACTCGCAATTGCGCACCCAGGCAGCGCAGAAAGGTGTGCTTAACACGAACCCCGCGATGACGCAGCGCGTGCGAGCGATCGCCAGCCGGATTCAACCGCAAACGCGCGTATTCCGCGCCGACGCACCGGCCTGGAAATGGGAAGTCAACGTCATCAATAGCAATGAATTGAATGCGTTTTGCATGCCCGGCGGCAAGATCGCGTTTTATTCCGGCCTCATCAATCATCTCAATTTGAGCGACGATGAAATTGCGGTCGTCATGGGACATGAAATCGCGCACGCTTTGCGCGAGCATTCGCGCGAGCAGGTCTCGCAGGCGCTTGCGGCACAGAGCGTCATCGGGGTGGGCGCCGCGCTGCTCGGGCTCGGCGAAGGGTCGGCCAATCTGGCGGGGAGTGCCTACGAGGCTTTAGTAGCGACGCGGTTCAGCCGTGTCGATGAGACGGAAGCGGATCGCATCGGCCTCGAATTGACCGCCCGCGCAGGTTACGATCCGCGTGCCGGCGTTACGATCTGGCAAAAAATGATGAAGGCCAATCAGGGCGGCCGCCCGCCTGAATTTCTGAGCACGCACCCCGCGGAAGCCAGCCGCATCCAGCAGATCCAGGCCTTGCTGCCGGCGGTGATGCCGCTTTACGATCAGGCACGCCGTGGCAAATAAAACCGGGGACGACAAACCGGCGTCAGGGCACAGGCCGGCGGCTACTTGCAGCTTGGCTCGCCTCCGGTGCTGCGCCTCCAGTTCGTGCGAAAGTCAGTCAGGCTTTCGACGAATACGATGACGTCATCGACTTCCTGCGCGGACAGTTTTAGCGGCTTCAACAACTGTTCGCCATCCGCATGCAGCCGGTCGGCGTTGATCTCCGAGTAATACCGAACTACTTCGCGCAGCGTGCCGATCTGCCCGTTGTGCATATACGGGCCGGTCAATGCCGCATTGCGCAGCGACGGCACTTTAAATTCACCGAAGTTACGCTGCACGCGCTCAACGTGCTGCGTGGCGACCGCGGTGGTGCGCGCCGGATCGTCGTTGTAAGGTCCGAGCAAATTAAACCGGCTTTCTTTTAACTCGCGAATGCCCTCGTAGCGCCCGGGGTCGACACGGCCCTTCGCGGTAAAAAACGACACGCCCGTCGAATGAAACTCGCCGTTGGTGAAACGCGGCCCTGTGTGACAGGTGCTGCAACCGCCTTTGCCGATGAAAATCCGCAGACCGCGCTGTGCGGGCAGCGAGTAGCGGGCCGCGGCCGCATGATCGCCGCGCGCAAGCGCATCGCGAAATTCATCGAACGCGGTTCGCGCGGCGACAATCGTCTCCTGAAAGGCCGCGAGTACCTTGCCCGTATCGACTAACAAGATTTCATCGTCTGTCACTGTGACGGGCGACTTACCGAAAGTCCGCTGGTAGTGGCAGGAGAGTTCGGCGTCTTTGCGCAGCAACTGAGCAACCTGCTGTGGCGTCGAAGCGAGCTCTTTGTCATTGAGAATCGGCCGAATGCTTTGCGACCATAAACTGTCGGCGGCGCCATCCCAGCCGAACCAGCGGTGATACCGCGCGTTGACGAGATTGGGTGTGTTGCGGTCAACCGTCTGCGCGCCCTCCCCGCGTACGAGGCCGTCGCTCCAGTCGCGCTCCGGCACATGACAGGAGCCGCACGAAAGTTTTCCGCTACCCGACAAGCGGCTCTCAAAAAACAATTGTTCGCCGAAGTCGATCGCCGCGCGTTGGCCTGATACGCGATTGCTTGGGTCAGGCGACCACGCCTGCGGCCAAGGTCCGTGTTGCATGATGCGGCGCAGTTCACTCGTCGTGAAATCAAGCACGCCCTTGTCGGCGGCAAGCCCCCACAAAGGCAACGCAGTTATCGTCAGCACGCCAATGCACAGTATTTTGCGGATCATTCAAATACCTCGCTTTGCACTACGCGGTCGCGTCCGGCCGGCCGCGCGCAATTCAAATATAACATTCCAGCGACCCGGCACATGCAGCATGCAGCCGTCAGCGCGATAGCGGCCGGCCGCCTCACGGTGGATGATGGGTTTGTAGTTCATCCCGTGTCTGTGCCCCGGCATTTGCGCATCCACATTTACATTCACACTAGCGGGGAGCGGCGCGCCGGCATTAGCGCACACGGCCATCACGAGAGAGAAATGTTTGCCCACCGCGATTTTAAACGGCAACGCGCGGTAAGCGAGGCCCGCTCGAATCCGGAATGCGCTCACAATGAGCGTACGCATGCTGGCCCGAACACCCTGGCACTGCATACCCGCTTTGATAGCAAGCACTTTGGCGACGTTCGAAAAATGCCGCGAACCGATCAGTCCTTAGGTCAGCACTGTCGAGAGCCCGCGTGAATCGCCCTGTACGCCGTCGCCTTGTGCGGCCTCTTCCTGCTGCTGCAATGCCCACATTTCGGCGTAGGCGCCGCTGCGCGCGAGCAGTTCGCGATGCGTGCCGCGCTCGACGATGCGGCCCGCGTCCATCACGAGAATCTGGTTGGCATCCATGACCGTCGACAGACGGTGCGCGATAACGAGCGTCGTGCGCCCTTTCGCGATCTGTT
>JANYCE010000022.1 GCA_025360445.1 Betaproteobacteria bacterium | reverse complement strand
GCTACGCCAAAAGCGTGTCCGAGCAGATCACGGGCAAAGTGATCGCTACGAAGCGCGACCGTTGGATACTCGCGACCAAAGTCTACAACCGGATGGGCAGCGAGCCCAACGATAGCGGCCTCGGCCGCCGCTGGCTGATGCATGAAATCGACGCGAGCCTCAAGCGTCTGAACACGGACTATATCGACATCTGGTATTTCCACGCCGACGATCTCAAGACGCCGATCGAGGAATCTGTCGCGGCGGTCGGCGACATCATCCGCGCGGGCAAGGTGCGCTACTTCGGCCTGAGCAATTACCAGTCATGGCGTGTCGGCCTCGTCGTCCATGCCTGCGAAAAGCTCGGCGTGCCGCCGCCCGTCGTGTGCCAGCCGTATTACAACGCGATGAACCGCCAGCCGGAGACTGAGCTGTTGCCCGCTTGCGCGCACTACGGTTTGGGCATAGTGCCGTACAGCCCGCTCGCGCGCGGCGTGCTCACCGGAAAGTACGCGCCGGGCCAGACGCCGCCGCAGGAATCGCGCGCCGGGCGCAAGGACCGCCGCATCATGGAGACGGAGTTCCGCGACGAGTCCCTCGTCATGGCACAGCAGATCAAGGCGCATGCCGAGAAGCGCGGCATGACCGCGGCGCAATTCGCGCTGAACTGGGTGCGCAATAACGCGTTGGTAACGTCGGTGCTCGCCGGCCCGCGCACGGAAGAGCAATGGCAGGAATATCTCGGTGCGCTCGCGTTCAAGTTCACCGATGAAGACGAAGCGCTGATCGACGGACTGGTAAAGCCCGGGCATCCGTCGACGCCCGGATTCAACGACCCGAAATTTCCGATGGTGGGACGGGTGGCGCGTTAGTTTTTCGGGTGGCGGCCCCGGGTCTGCCACCCGAAGATTGAAACTATTGCGGCGTAATCCCTGCGGCCTTGACGATCTTCGCCCACTTCGGAATTTCCAGCTTCATGAATTCCGCAATCTGCTCCGGCGTGTTCGCAACTACAAACAGGCCCTGCGCCGCCATGCGCTCTTTAACTTCAACGTTGTTGAGTGCAGCTACGGAGTCGGCGTTGAGTTTTATTACGATGTCGCGCGGCGTCGCCGACGGCGCGAATAAACCAAACCAGGTGCTGGCCTCGTAACCCGGCAGGCCGGATTCGGCGACGGTCGGCACATCGGGCGCGGTCGCAACGCGTTGTTTACTGGTGACCGCGAGCGCGCGAAGACGTCCGCTTTGCGCTTGCGGCATGCCGATGGGCAAATTGGAAAACACCATCGATATCTGGCCGCCCAGCGCATCAGCGATCGCCGGGCCTTCGCCTTTGTACGGCACAAAGAGCAGATCGACTTTGGCCGCGAGCTTGAAGAGTTCACCGGCCATATGCGGTGTGCCGCCGGACGCTGCGCCGAACGTGAGTTGTCCGGGCCGCGCTTTCGCCAACGCGATCAAATCCTTTACCGATTTAATCGGCAGCGACGGATGGATCACGATCACGAGCGGCGATACCGCGATGATAGTCACGCCGACAAAATCGCGCGATGTATCGTAATTGAGCTTGGTATGCATCGCCGGTACGACTGCCTGCGAAGTTTGCGAGCCGACCAGCAGCGTATAACCGTCAGGCGCCGCCTTCGCGACATATTCGGTGCCGATGATGCCGCTGGCGCCGACGCGGTTATCGACAATGACGGACTGGCCCATGCGCTCGGTAAGTTTCTGCGCAAGAATGCGCGCGGTCAGATCGACGCCGCCGCCCGCGGCAAACGGCACCACGATGCGCACCGGCTTGGCCGGGAACGCGTCTGCTGCAAGCGCGGGCGTAACAGCAAACGCTGAGAGCGCGCACACCGCCAAATCAAGCTTTTTATTGAACATGTTTATTTCTCCAGTTCGCCGCATTTTATGCTTTTCACAGCGCAGGCGTCCCGCTTACTTCGATAACGAATGCAAGCGGGGCGCCCTGCACTCTCATCGTGGTAACGAAGTTGCGGCTGCCCATGCGCTCAACTACACTCGATGACTTAATGTTCCGCGCTGATAGTCTGCGCAATAAAAACCGCCGGCGGATTTTAAATGTCCCGGCGGTGCAAAGACTGACGTCGCCGCCAACTCATTTCATGTTCAAACTAAATTCGATTGTCGCATATGCGCTCGGCGCTCTAGCCGTCGGCTCCAGCACGCCGTTGATGGCAGCCGCGTGGCCCGAGCGCCCGATCCGGATCGTCGTGCCCTTGCCCGCGGGCACGTCGCCGGATTTGTTTGCGCGGTATGTCGGCCAAAAACTTTCAACACGTTTGAAGCAGCCCGTCATTATCGAAAACCGGCCCGGCGCCAATTCGGTGATCGGCACTGCGGTGGTCGCGAAGGCGAGCGCCGATGGATACACGCTGCTTCACGCGACGGTGCAACACGTCATGCTTAAGCCGCTGCTGGGTAAACTCGCGTTCGATCCCGACGCTGACTTTGTACCCGTGGCAACGCTGTCCGCGACCGAATTAATTTTAGTGGTACCCGCCGCTTCGCGGTTTTCTGCGGTGACGGATCTCGTGGCGGCGGCGAAGGCGCGCCCCGGCGAACTTAATTACGCGACGCCTGGCATCGGCAGTCCCGCGCATCTCGCCGGACAGGCGTTTCTATCCGCCACCGGCATCACTGCCCGTCACATTCCGATGAAGGGTTCGACCGAGAGCGTCACTGCGGTGGCCGGCAATCAAGTCGATTACACGATCACTGCGGTCACTAACGCGCTGCCGCTGATACAGGGCGGCAAGTTGCGCCCGCTTGCCGCGACGGGACCGCACCGCCTTGAATTGTTGCCGGCAGTGCCGACGATGCGTGAAGCGGTGCCGCCCGGATTCGTTTACGAAACCTGGCAGACGCTGTTCGCGCCAGCGGGAACACCGCGCACCGTGGTCGAGCTTCTCAATACGGAAGTCGCACGCATCCTCGGTGAGCCGGATACGCGCGAATTTTTCGAGAAGAACGGCAGTTCGCCGCGGCCGCGCACACTCACGGCAACGCGGGATTTCGTGCGCGACGAATCACGCAAAGCCATCGAGCTCGTCAAAGCGATTGGTGCAACCGCGCAGTAGCGGGCTCTCTTTAACGTTGCAACAAAATGGATAACAAAATGACGGCATTTAACGCTACACACGTGGCGCGACTCGTCGCTGCATTCGACTCGAGCGGCATTCATCGAGTCGGGTGGCCCGGCGATTTCACAAGCGGCGAATGGCTTGCCGCCGAAGCGCGCGCAGCCGGTGCGGAGGTCTCGCGCATGCCGGTTGCCGTCAATCGCACCCTCGTCGAGGAAACTTACATCGAATGCGCAGGGCAACGCATCGACGGCCTGCCGATGTACGACTCGCCGCCTACCGGACAAGCGGGCATTACCGGTAGCCTGTGCGCAAACGGCGGCGCAAGTCCGATTGGGTATCTCGACCTGCCGCCCAATTCGGCATCGATCAAAAACATGCGGTTCGAAATTATCCGGCGTGAAACAAAGCACGCTGCGCTGGTGGTGGCGACGCGCGTGACGGGTGAATCGCTGGCACCAATCAACGCGCAATATTTCGATGCGCCTTTCGGTCCGCCGGTGGTATTGGTGGCCGGTGCTAATGCGGCGCAACTCGAAACGTGGGCGCGCGAAGATGCCCCGCTAAAGCTGGTGAGTGTGCATCGGCGGGAACCCATCGGGTCGTACAACATTGTCGCGCACGTCGCGGCGCAAACAAACATGAGCGTCTCGCCGCTGATCGTTGTCACGCCGCGCACCGGTTGGTGGGAGTCGACCGCCGAGCGCGGCGGCGGCCTCGTCGCCTGGCTCGCCGCGATTGCGGCCGCTCGTGCACTGAACACTCAAGGGAAACTGCACTGCGCGCTCACCGCTTACGCGACCTGTGGACACGAGCTAGGACACCTGGGGCTTAGCGAATTGTTGGCGCGCGAACCAGGCCTCGTGCGCGGCGACAAACCGATTTTGCATCTGGGCGCCAACCTCGGTTGCGCAAGCAACCTGACTTTATTTCTGCGCGCTGCGGACACCGCAATGGCAGCGCAAATGCGCGACCTGTTAACAAACGAAGGTTATCCCGCGGAGTTCATCCGCGTTGAGCCGATCAGCGCCGTGTCTGGAGAGGGTCGGGATCTGACGGATCACGGCGCGCAGGTGCTGTCGATGGCGGGCGCCAATGCCCACTTTCACGCAGCGAGCGATCGGTGGCCCGGCAATGTGAACGTCGCCGGCACCGCTGCAATCGCGCGCGCGGTCGCCCGCTGGATTACGTTATTGAGCGTTTCCTGATGGATGACAATAGGAACGCTCAATCCCAGCCCCTCTCCCGAAGGAGAGGGTGAGAATGGCACTAACTCGCTGTCGCGAATTAGTGAAACATCAATAATCGGCGCGAAGTGAGCGGGCGGCAAGCGGTCAGCGGTCATACGGTCGCACTTATCGTGGCGCCGCAGCGGGGCGCTGGGCCATCGCCGGCGCGCTGGATAATTCATAGATGAGCCAGTCGCCGCGCATCTGCTGATTGTTATTGAATATTCCGAGGACCCCGCCGCCACCCGCGCCGCGGCTTTGGTCGAGCCAGGTCGAATTGCGCTCCAGGCGCACCGAGCGACCCAGAGCGGGCGAATACCAGTCCATCTCGACGATATTGGTCTCCAGCAAAAAGCCATCCCAATCGCCCGCGTAGATCCGGCGGCGAATTTTCACCGTGTCGAATGCGCCCGCCGGTGTCGCTATGCGCTCGCTGCCGAGAACCTGCCCGTCGACGCGCACGCTGTGTACTTTGCCGGTTATCGTGTTTCTGGCGTTCACGCGCTGCGACCACGCGCGGGCGGTTTCGAGCGGAAACACATAGGCCGGAAACGGCTGCATGAACTCGTAATCGATCAACTGGTCGTGATTGACGACCGGATGGCGCAGCCAATTGCCGTCCGCCGCATATACGACGGTGCGCGGCGGTGCGGGATAGGTCGAGCCGGGATTTACCGCAAGCACCGAACGGCCGTTATCGACCTTCTCGACGCGGTATTCGATTTGTCCGACAACTTCGCCGTTGTAGGCATTGCGCACGATATATAACGACCTGTCACCCACGCGGGGGGCGGCCGGCGCGTTGACGGGCACTGCGACCAGCGACGTACTCGAAGTGTTGTCGAAGGATGTCGCGCACCCCGCGACGAAAAACATAAAACCAACCAATAACAATTTTCGCATGCTGCTTCTCCGATCGCGAATCTCGTATAGCTTATATGACAAGCGGGGCTTGATAACGGGTTAGAGTGCGAATTCACGCGCGCGTTCCGCTGCGTTTGCGCACCTGCCAATTTGGACGCAGGTTGACTTTGCGCTGAGCGCTGATGACAATTCAAAGCACGTGACGGCCATCTGGAAGAGTCGGGCGTTCATTGAAAATAATGCGCGCCGGAGCGCGACCGCATAATCGCTGAAGTGAAACGCGGCATGAACCTGCGGACGATGGCGAAGAGCGAACGAGGAGCATCGAAAAGTCATGCAAGCAAACGTGGGCGTTGTCGGGCTGGGCGCGCTTGGGCGGCCGATTTCGGAACTGCTGCTGAAAGCGGGACACCGCGTGGCGGTTTACGACGTGCGCGCCGAGCCTGTCGATGCGCTCAAACAAATCGGCGCGCGCGCGTGTGCGTCGCCCGCTGAAGTTGCGCAGCACAGCGATATCATTGTTAGTCTCGTGCTGGATGGCGCGCAAACCGACAACATCATTTTCGGTGCGGCAGGCATGCTGGCGACTTTGAGGCCAGGCACTATCTTGGCGATCGGCAGCACTTTGAGCCCGGCGCCGGTCAAAAAAATTGCTGCCGCTTTATCAGACAAAGGCGTCGACACGCTCGACATGCCGATTTCAGGCGGCATTGTTGCCGCGCGCGAAGGTGCGTTGAGCCTGATGGTCGGCGGCCCGCAAACGGTGCTCGACCGCGCCATGCCGGTATTGCGGGTGTTTGCGCGCGAGGTGACTCGCACGGGCGACGTCGGCAGCGGACAGGCTGCCAAGCTCGCACATCAACTCGTGTTCGCGACCAATGTGATGGCGTTGCTCGAAGGTCTCGCGCTCGGCGTGGCGGGCGGCGTGGAGCCGGCCGCGCTAAAACAGGTTTTCAGGCAAGGTCTGGCAAACAGCGCTGTTTTGCAGGTATGGGGCGACCTGGGGCCGCGCTGGAAAAGCATGCTGAACGCGACGCCGCCCGCGGAGATGCCGCCCAACATGCGCAAAGATTTGCATCTCGTGCTCGAATATGCGCGCGAGCTCGGCGTCAATCTGTATCTCGGCACGCAGGCATCGCTGATTGCGGATGCCGGATTGGCGACGGGCCACGACAGCGATCAGTTTTAACGCTTTGACATTGAGCGCGGGCGGGCGAAAATTGAACGAGTTGCAAAAATGAGCGGCGCCAGCCGCCAATTAACCGGAGAGGTTTAATGAAACGCATCGTTTTGTCCGTGGCCATATTGGTTTTCGCCGGCGCTGTGTGCGCACAGCAGGATTTCCCAAATCGCCCGCTGCGCATGATCGTGCCGTGGCCGCCCGGACAGGCCGCCGATCTGGTCGGCCGCGTGATGGCACAGAAAATGGGTGAAATCCTCGGCCAGCAAATCGTGATCGACAATCGCGCGGGCGCAGGCGGCATGATCGGCACCGATTTCGCTGCGAAGGCGACGCCCGACGGCTACACGCTGCTGTCCGCGTCGAGCGGGCCGGTCTCGATCAATCCCCTGCTGCAAAAAACCGCATACAACCCGGAACGTGAATTAGCGCCGGTTGCGAATGTGTGCGTGGCGCCATTTTTGCTCGTGACTTCGCCGCAATTCCCGGCGCCGAATGCGCGCGATTTCGTCGCACTGCTCAAAGCCAATCCGGGCAAATATACGTTTGCGTCATCCGGCACCGGCGCAACTGCCCATATGATCGCTGAATTTTTCAACAATATGGCCGGCGTGCAGGTTACGCACATTCCGTATAAAGGCAGCGTGCCGGCGCTGACGGATGTCATCAGCGGACGCGTTGCTTATGCATTTGAAACGGTGTCGGCGACGATGCCGCATGTGAAATCGGGCCGCCTCAAGGCTTACGGCATTTCGATTGACCGGCCGAGCGCGCTCGCGCCCGGCATCGAACCGCTGGCGACCGCAGCCAATCTTCCCGGCTTTAACGCCGCCGCATGGATCGGCGTAATGGTCACTGCCGGCACGCCCAAAGCCATCGTCGAGAAGTTGGGCGCCGCTGCGGAGACCGCAATGAAGTCCCCGGAGGTGCTCGAGAAATTAATCAACGTCGGCGTCGAAGTCGATTACCGGCGCCCCAGCGACTTTGGAAAATATTTAAAAGAGCAACAGGTGCGATACACGGACATTATTAAAAAGGGGAATATTAAGATCGAGTAAGTCCCTCGCGACCTTTTTTTCGCGGCGGATTAAATCCACTGATTTTCCCGACTCAGTGGAAATTGTTACCGCGCCATCAATCGGCAAGTCCCACGAACAGCGGGGTTGAAAGATAACGCTCGCCGAATGACGGGATGATCACGATGATCATTTTGCCCTTGCTCGACGGGCGCCTGGCGATTTCAATCGCGGCCCACATCGCTGCCCCCGATGAAATACCGACGAGCAATCCCTCCTCCTTCGCCATGCGCCGCGCGAAGTTCATCGCATCGTCGTTTTTGACGCGCACGACTTCGTCGTAGATTTTGGTATTGAGTATTTTCGGCACGAAGCCCGCGCCTATGCCCTGGAGCGGGTGCGGACCTGGCTGGCCGCCCGAGAGCACCGGCGACGCATCGGGCTCGACTGCGATGCATTGAAACGAGGGTTTGCGCGCTTTGATGACTTCGCCGATGCCGGTGATCGTGCCGCCGGTACCGATGCCGGAAACCAACATGTCGCATTTGCCATCAGTGTCGTTCCAGATTTCTTCAGCAGTGGTTTGGCGATGCACTTCGGGATTCGCGGCATTCTCGAATTGCTGCGGAATAAAATAGCGCGAATCGGCGACCGCCATTTCTTCGGCCTTTTTGATCGCACCCTGTATGCGCTCCGCACCCGGCGTCAACACGAGTTCGGCGCCGTAGCCGCGCAACACCATGCGCCGCTCCTTGCTCATCGTGTCGGGCATCACGAGCGTGCATTTATAACCCCTGGCCGCACACACCATCGCCAGCCCAATCCCGGTGTTGCCGCTCGTGGGCTCGAGAATGATCGTATCGGCCTTGATGCGGCCTGCCTGCTCTGCGGCTACGATCATCGACAAGCCGATGCGGTCCTTTACACTCGCACCGGGATTCTGGAATTCAAGCTTCGCCAGCACCTCGCCCGCGCATCCGTGGGTGAGCCGGTTGATCCGCACGAGCGGCGTGTTGCCTATTAAATCGGTGACGCTGTTCGCGATTTTCATGAAAACTCCTTAACGATAAGCTTGCGATAAAAAAATCCCGTCGGCCTTGAGGCGCCTATAAAAGTAAGGGGGCAGGCGCAACGATCGATTCATAATTGAAAGCCGGATCAAGAACTCATTCTTAATTGCGCGCACCACGCCGCTTGACTGAATTGCACACGCCCCCTAGCATCGAGAGTGTTTTAGCAGTAAAAAATCATAACAAAAAGAAAGACGGCGTGAGCGCACCCCAAACCAATATTAGCGAGGCAACCCGCGCGACGCTAGTGATTCTCTATGCCGAAACGCGCGGCTTCACGCGTATGTCGGAAATCCTCGAGCCGGCCGTTGTGCTGACGCGCCTCAGCGAGTTTTTTGCGCTGGTGTCCGCGGCAGTGAAGCGCCATGAAGGTACTGTGCGCAGCCTGCTCAATGACAATTTGATTGCAACGTTTTCCGGCGCGGCCGAAGCCCGGCATGCAGTTGAGGCCGCGCAGGAAATCCAGCGCGAATTCGGCGCGCTGCAAGAAGCATGGCAGCGCGACTATGGATTTCAG
>JANYCE010000220.1 GCA_025360445.1 Betaproteobacteria bacterium | reverse complement strand
TACGTCGCGGTTGCCGCTGGAAGTCACCGTGCATACCGACCGTTTCGATGAAACTAACATCGCGGGAAAGTTCGACGCCTATGACCGCCGCCGTCAGGCGCGCCAGCAGTATAAGAAGCAGCGCGATGTGGCGCGCTTCGGGGATGCGGAATTCTACGGGTGGTCGGAGGACAAGGCGCGGCAGTATGCGAAGCCCGAGCGTGCGGATTTCGGCGCGTTTATTCGCGGCAAGAACTTTAAATTGACGTAGGGTTTAACTAAAAAAAGGCGGAATAGACCCGGCTAAAATCCTGAACCGCGAAGGACGCGAAGATATAAAGCCGAACAACAACTCAATTACTACCGAAGAAAGTTTTCTTTGAGTTTTATTTTTGCAATCGATTTGATCCTGCTTTCCTTGGCGTCCTTTGCGGTGAACGCTTTGGACGAAGTCCGTAAAACCACCTAAGAGCGAGCATGAAGCCCACTAATTTGATCATTATCATGTCCGACGAACACAACCCGAAAGTGATGGGTTGCAACGGACATCCGCTGGTTAAGACGCCCAACATCGACGCGCTGGCCGCGGCCGGCACTTCATTCACGAGTGCTTATACGACTTGTCCCGTGTGCGTGCCTGCGCGCGCGGCGTTCGCGACGGGCAAATACGTAAACCAGATTGGTTACTGGGATAACGCCGACGCGTACGAAGGCGCGATTCCGAGCTGGCATCACCGGTTGCGCGACCGCGGCCATCGCGTGGTGTCAATCGGCAAATTGCATTTTCGCGGCCTGCCGGGTGACGACCATGGTTTTTCGGAAGAAATCATTCCGATGAATATCATCGAAGGCAAGGGCGACCTGATGGGTTTGGTGCGCACCGATCTGCCGGCGCGCGGCCTGTCATGGAAAATCGCCAAACTCGCAGGGCCCGGTGAAACGTCGTATACGTTTTACGACCGTGAAATCGCGACCAAGGCGCAAATCTGGCTGCGCGAAGAGGCGCCCAAGTACCGCGACAAGCCGTGGGTATTGTTCGTGTCGTTCGTGTGCCCGCATTTTCCGCTGGTCGCACCGGCGGAATTTTATTACCAGTATCCGGTCGATCAGATCTCGCTGCCCAAGCAGTATGCGCAGAACGAACGCCCCCTGCATCCGTACCTGCGCGATTACTCGGACAGTTTCTGCTATGACAAATTTTTCGACGAAGTAAAGTTGAAGAAGGCCATCGCGGCTTACTACGGCCTGTGCACTTTCCTGGACGACAATATCGGCAAGGTGCTGCGCACGCTCGATGCGACCGGTCTTACCGAGAACACGCGCGTGCTCTACACCTCCGATCACGGCGACAATCTTGGCGCACGCGGGCTGTGGGGCAAGTCGACGATGTACGAGGAGGTCGCCGGCGTGCCGCTCATCATCAAGGGGCCCGATATACCGCGCGGCGTAAAAATTACGGAGCCCGCGAATCACGTCGACGCGTATCCGTTCATTCTTGAAGCCGCGGGTGCGAGCGTGCCTGAAGCGTATGACAATCATCCGGGGAAATCATTATTCAAGCTGGCAGCGGGTTACAAGCCCGAGCGCAATGTATTGAGCGAATATCACGGCATGGGCTCGACTACCGGCGCCTTTATGATTCGCCATGGCAAGTACAAGTTTGTGCATTACGTTGCGTATCCGCCGCAGTTGTTCGACCTCGAAGCCGATCCCGAGGAGTTGCGGGATCTCGCCGGTGACCCCGCCCATGCGGCGACGCTGGAGGAATGCCGCGAGCGATTGTCCAGAATTTGCGATCCGGCTGAAGTAGATGCGCGCGCGAAGCGCCGTCAAGCCGAGTTGCTTGAAGAAAATGGCGGACGCGAGGCAGTGATTAAACGCGGCGATCTTGGATTTTCGCCGCCGCCTGGGTATCCGATTGTTTTAGGCTAGGGAACGCGTATGAAATTGGCATTTACAGGATTGGGCGTGATGGGCTACCCGATGGCTGGGCATCTCGCGCGTGCAGGGCATGAGGTGACCGTCTACAACCGTACGCATTCGAAGGCCGAGCGCTGGGTCAAGGAATACGGCGGGCATGCGGCAGCAACGCCGCGCGCTGCAGCAGAAAGCGCTGACATTGTTTTTTCTTGTGTGGGCAACGACAGCGATCTGCGGGCTGTCACGTTGGGCGAAGACGGCGCGTTTGCCGGCATGCGCCAAGGCGCAATTTACGCTGACCACTCGACGGTCTCTGCGGACGTCGCGCGCGAGCTTGAGAAAATCGCGCGAGCGGCGGACTTGAGTTTCCTCGATGCGCCGATCTCCGGTGGCCAGGCCGGCGCGGAGAAGGGCATTTTGACGGTCATGGTGGGCGGCGACGAGGTCGCCTTCTCCACCGCACAGCCGGTGATGGATCATTACGGGCGTGCGGTCACCTTGATGGGGCCGGTAGGCGCCGGCCAACTCACGAAAATGGTCAACCAGATCACGATCGTCGGACTCGTGCAGTCGCTCGCTGAAGGGCTTAACTTTGCAATGCGCGCGGGTCTCGATGCGAAAAAAGTCGTCGACGTAATCTCCAAAGGCGCTGCGCAATCGTGGCAACTCGAGAACCGCGGGCCGACGATGATCGACGATAAATTCGATTTCGGTTTCGCGGTCGACTGGATGCGCAAAGATTTGCAGATTTGTCTGGACGAAGGTCGCCGGAACGGGGCGCTCATGCCGGTGACCGCGATCGTCGAGCAGTGGTACGGCCGGCTCCAGGAGCAAGGGCATGGCCGGCTCGATTCGTCCAG
>JANYCE010000199.1 GCA_025360445.1 Betaproteobacteria bacterium | reverse complement strand
ACCCGTCGTCATCGTGAACGGCCCCATCGTCAAGGAGCTCGACTTCAATTACGGCCAGGGCATGATGCGCTTCGGGCGCCAGGCCAACACCAGCATCGGGCGCTTCGTGCGCATGTATCTGCGCAATATCTGCGGCTTTCGCATCCCGCCAGGCGCGGGTGACAAATGCAGCATCGGCCAGAGTTTTCTCGTTGCGATGGCCGAGGACGAAGACAGTGCGCGTGAAGTCGGCTGGCCCACTTACGCGCAGGATCGCGGCTTTCAACCTGGCGAAAATGTCGTGACCGTGCGCAGCGTAGTCAGCATCACGTCACCGATGTACAGCGGCGGGGACGATGCGGCAACGCACGTGCGACAGTGGGCAGACCTGATTGGCGGCAGTTTCACCTACTGGGCGCATACCGGATTCAAGACCGGCTTGTGGAGCCCGCTGATCGTCACTGGGCCGAGCATTGCAGGGGTGATTGCGAAAGAATGGACCAAGGACCAGGTGCGCCAATACCTGTATGAGAACATCAAGGTCAGTGCGGAACGCGCGACGCATCACGCGCACATGACGAGCACGCCTACCTTCAGCTTCGAAAACCTGGTGCGCGACGGAATTCTGCCGCCCGCATACACAGCGTCCAGTGATCCGCAGCGCCTTGTCAATGTGATCATCAACCCGGACATGGTCGAGATACTCATCGCCGGCGACCCCGGCCGCAATCAATCACGCGCTTATATGAGCAACCACGTGCAGGGCCCGCCCACCAGCAGGCATATTCAACTGCCGAGGAACTGGCAGCAGTTGCTCGGCACAAAAAAATAGGTCATCACCATCCAAATGAAAAACAACAGACTGATTCCCGGCGACATCGTCACTGGCGCCATCGCACTTGCGCTCATGTGCCTGCCGCACTGCGTTCATGCGCAGCCCGCCGCGTATCCAGCCAAACCCATCCGCCTGATCATTCCATTCGCCGCAGGCGGAGGGACCGATCTCACCGCGCGCGCAATCGCAATGAAACTCACCGAAGCATGGGGACAAACCGTGGTACCCGACAACCGCGCCGGCGCTAACGGGACGATCGGCGTCGACATTGCCACCAGGTCGCCGGCTGACGGCTACACGCTCACCATGATTTCGTCGAGTCATTCGGTTAATTCATCTCTCTATAAACTTCCCTACGACCTGACGCGTGATTTAGCGCCCATCACGCAGGCGACCACGCAGCCATACGCGCTCGTCGTGCATCCATCGGTCGCGGCAAAGTCGGTGAAAGAATTGATCGCTATCGCCAGGGCCAAGCCAGATTCGCTTACGTACGGTTCGTCGGGACTCGGCGGGCTCAGTCACCTGTCGGGCGCGCTGCTGTCTTCGCTCGCGGGCGTCAAGCTTGTGCATGTTCCCTACAAAGGCGGCGCACCGGCGCTGAACGATGTCGTCGGCGGGCAAATACAAATGTTATTTTCGACACTGTTGCAGAGCGATACCCAGCGCAAAGCCGGCCGCGTGCGCGCGCTTGCCGTGACGACGAAGAAGCGCTCGCCCGGCGCGCCCGATCTGCCCACCATGGAAGAAGCCGGCGTCCCGGGCTACGAAGTCGCCGGCTGGTACGGCGTGCTCGCGCCCGCGAAGACCGCGCGCCCGATCATCGACAAGCTCAACAAGGAAATCGTCCGCATACTGAATAGCCCCGACGTGCAGGGCCGCCTCGCCGCCGATGGCTCCGAAGCGGTCGGCAGCACGCCCGAGCAATTCGGCACGCATATAAAATTCGAAGTGGCGAAGTGGGCGAAGGTTGTCAAAGAAGCGAATATCCGTATTGATTAGACTGACGGTGCACAAAGATCTTGGCCAGAATAACTGAAGGTGCACAGACGATATCTCCTCCCCCTTCAAGGGGGAGGCCGGGAGGGGTATGGGTCACTGCGCGAATGAAAACCCATCCCCACCCTAACCCTCCCCCTGAAGGGGAGGGAATGCTTCATTGCCATTCTGCTTATCTGCGTTTATGTGCATTTATCTGCGGCTTGATTCTGCCTTTGGCCGGGGCCGCCGCGGATAACTACCCCAATCGCCCTATCCGCTTCATCGTGCCGCTGACGGCCGGGGCCGGCTCGGACACCACTGCGCGCGCCGTCGCGCAAAAGCTCGGTGCAATACTCGGCCAGCAGGTCGTCGTCGACAACCGTCCCGGCGCATCGGGCAACATCGGATTGGAACTCGCCGCCAAATCGCCGCCCGATGGCTACACCGTCGTGCTCGTGTCCGCCTCGAACACCGTCAACCCGGCGCTCATCAAAACGCCGTTCGATCTAGTGCGCGATTTTTCGCCAGTGTCGCAATTGACGGCGCAGCCGTATGCGCTGACAGTGCATGTGTCCGTACCCGCAAAAACCGTCCGGGAATTTATCGAACTTGCGCGCGCCAGACCGCGCATGCTGACCTACGGCTCGTCGGGCACCGGCGGCCTAAGCCATCTGGCGAGCGAATTATTTGCGCAGATGGCGAAAATCGAATGGATCCACGTGCCATATAAAGGCGGCGCCGCGGCGATTAACGACTTGCTTGGCGGTCAGATTAACGCGCAGTTCACGACCATCATCGGCACCACCCAGCACGTGAAAGCCGGACGCATGCGCTGGCTGGCGATCAGTACCGCGCAACGCTCGCGCGCGGCGCCCGACCTGCCGACGATTGCGGAAGCCGGCGTGCCGGGTTTTGATGTCGGCGGATGGTATGGCGTGCTGGCCCCGGCCCGCACGCCGCCGGCCGTCGTCGTGCGCCTCAGCAATGAAATAAACAACGCTTTGAAAGCGCCCGATGTCGGCGAACGATTTGCCGCCGATGGCTCCGAACCGATCGGCCGCACGCCGGAAAACTTTGCCGCCTATATCAAATCCGAGATCGCTAAGTGGGCGAAAGTCGTCAGGGAAACCGGCGTCAGGGCGGAGTAAACTCTAAAGTATTAAAGTACAAAATCTTGAACCGGAAACGATGCAAAAGAACACAAAGGGGTCAAATAAAATCAAGGTAGACTTTTTCGAACAGTTCTTGCTTTGAATTCCCTTGCGTTCCTTAGTGTCCTTTTGCGGGCAAAAACAATTTTTTAAAGGTGTGACATGTCCATAGCAACCGAACTCGCACAGCGCATCGCCGCCCTAAAATTTGAAGACCTTTCACAGGATGCGGTGCGTTGGGCCAAGGTAGGCGTGCTTGACACGGTCGGCGTGACGCTCGCGGGCTGCGGCGAGGAGGCAGCGCGCATCGCAGCGCTTGCGCTCGGCGCGAGCACAGGTCCGAGCCAACTCTTCGGCACTGACCGCCGCGTAAGCGCGCTCGACGCGGCCGTCATTAATGGCGCGGCGTCGCACGCGCTCGACTTCGACGATTGCAACAACACGTTTGGCGGCCATCCATCGGCGCCCGTGCTGTCCGCGCTATTCGCGCTCGCCGATGAAGTCGGCGCGACCGGGCGCGAATTCATCGCTGCCTATGTCGCGGGTTTCGAGGCGGAGACCAAGATCGCGCTGGCGGTGAACTTCCATCACTACATGAAAGGCTGGCACCCGACCGCGACCCTCGGCGTGTTTGGCGCCGCCGCTGCGTGCGCGCGCTTGCTTAAGCTCGATGCTCGGCAAACCGCAGTCGCGCTTGCTGCGGCAGTGTCGTTTGCTTCCGGTGTCAAATCAAATTTTGGCACGATGATGAAGCCGCTCCACGTCGGCCACTGCGCGCGCAACGGCCTTTTCGCGGCGCTGCTTGCGCGTGAAGGCTACACCGCCAACACGGCCAGCGCGTTCGAGCACAAGCAGGGATTCTTCGAGGTGTTCAACGGCGAAGGCACGTACGATGCAGCCAAGATACTGCCGGCCTGGGGCAATCCCTGGGACATCGTCGAGCCCGGTATTGCAATTAAGCAATACCCGTGCTGCGGTAGCACGCATCCCGCGATCGACGCAATGCTGACTCTTGTGCGCGAGCACGATTTGAAGCCTGCGGATGTCGAGCGCATCGAGTCATGGACGCACACGCGGCGGCTCGAACACACGAACCGCCCGAATCCGCAAAGCGCGCTCGACGCCAAATTCAGCGTTCAGTACTGTCTCGCCCGCGCGCTCATTGATCGCAAGGTGGCAATTGACCAATTCGAGGGCGACGCCTACAAAGACGCGCGCACCCGCGAAGTCACTTCGCGCGTGCACGCCGCCGCGTATACGACTGCCCAGTTCCCGGTCGACAATCATTTCGGCGCGGAAGTGAAAGTCACGCTGAAGAACGGCGCAGTGCTCGTTCATAAGGTCGACCAGCCGTACGGCCGTACTTCAAAAAACCCGCTCACGCGCGAACTGCTCAAAGAGAAATTCGTGAATTGCGCGATGCGCGCATTGCCCGCCGGGACAGTCGAACGCATGTACACCGCGATCGACGGCCTCGAAACAATCGGCAATGTAGCTGAAGTGTCTGCGTTGACGGCGCCGCACCACAAAAGTGCCGCGCGCACCGCCGTGGCGGCGACGGCTTATTGAGATTTCCGTAATTCATGACGATACTTTCGATGTGGATGCTTCCCTTACCCTCGATCCCTCTCCCGGAGGTAGAGGGAGGAAATCTCCCTTCTCCCTTCGGGAGAAGGGTTGGGGATGAGGGCGCTTTTTGTCGTGAAATATGAAATCATCAATAGAACGTAGCGCAACGCACTGCGCATGTCGCTGACTTTAGCGCGTGCTACAGTGGCACAGCTTACGCTTGGTGAAAAAGCGTGACTAACCCCGAGGAGGATTTATGTTCCGTACGCTCCATCTGATAACAATTGCACTCATCGCATTAGCGCTTGCCAACCCAGCACGCGCGCAGAACGCGCTCGACGACATCAAGAAGCGCGGCACGCTGATCGTCGGCGTCAAAGCAGACTACAAACCCTATGGCTTCCGCGATCCTTCCGGCGCGATCATCGGCATCGAGCCCGATCTCGCGGCCGACGTT
>JANYCE010000198.1 GCA_025360445.1 Betaproteobacteria bacterium | reverse complement strand
CATACTTTTTACGTACTCATGGTAGCGGCGACCTAACTTATCATTTTACTGGTGGGTCGTACTGGGATCGAACCAGTGGCCCCTGCCGTGTGAAGGCAGTGCTCTACCGCTGAGCTAACGACCCGTGTGTGACGTCCAACTTAAGACGTGCAATAAGTGCGGGAACGGATATTACCATTTCCCGAGCGCGCGCTCCGGACGGTGCGGGTTACAAGCTTAGCAACAATGAAGGTGGGTTTAACGCCGCATCTCCGCATATATTCAAATCAATTCCTTGCCCGTTGCCATGAACGAAGTGCCACATTCAGGCGTGCCGGACGTTACTCGCACGCGCGCCCGATTTGTTGTCGCGTCGTCCATTGGCGCCAAAGTCGCCAAGTAGGGCGAGGTAATCAAGGCAGTCGGTCTGAGCGCCGAGTAGTATTAGGTCCGTCCAATCAAAATTATCCACCGGCAAGGAGATGTAAAGGTGAACAAAGAGCTTTACGAAAAGGGTCAACAAGTCCGCCGCGAAGTGCTCGGCGATGCCTACGTCGACGCCGCCGCCAAGACGACCACCGAATTCAACCGGCCGTTCCAGGAACTTATCGCGGAATACGTATGGGGCACGTTGTGGAGCCGTCCCGGCCTGGACCGGCGCACGCGCGCGCTGATCAACCTCGGAGTGTTGACGGCGATGGGCCGCACCGAGGAAGTAAAAATCTATCTCGGCGCGGCAAAAAATATTGGAGTGAGCCGCGAAGATGTGCAAGAAGTGTTGATGCAGACCGCCATTTACTGCGGAATTCCGGCCGCGCTCGACAGTTTCCGCGTCGCGCAGCAAGTGTTCAATGAGCAGGATGCAAAAAAAGTTTAATGCTGGGCGGCCGCAGATCAACGCAGGTGGTCCATAAAGCCCGCGGTGACGCTCCTCGCAGCTTTTGAATTATTTGCGTTCATCAGCGTATGTTTCGAGGGGCGTCCGCGCGCGCTTCTCGGGTAAGCGGTACACTCGTCACGTTTGACGGCGCAGCGCACGGAGCGTATCCGCACGGTGCGATGCGCCGCCCGCACTTTTGTCAACGGGGATTTAATGCTGCCTTTAGACTCTTTACCCGCGCCGGCTCCACCGCCGGCCACCACTCTGCTCGCGGGCGTAACTGTCGTGGACCTGACGACATCGATCGCGGGGCCGTATGCAACGATGCTGCTCGCCGACATGGGCGCGCGCGTGATCAAAGTTGAACGGCCGGGCGCCGGCGACGATTGTCGCGCCTGGGGCCCGCCGTGGCTCGACGGCGAATCGTTGTGGTTTCTAAGCGTCAACCGAAACAAGCAAAGTGTGACGCTCGATTACAGCAATGACGCCGGCCGCAAGGTTTTATACGACATGGTCAAAAAGGCCGATGTCGTCATCGTTAATCTCGTCTCACGCGTGCAAAAAAAACTCGGCATCGATTACACCGCATTGAAGGCGCTCAAGCCGGACCTCGTGTTCGTGTCGCTCACCGGCTTCGGGTTGACGGGCGCGCGCCAGGACTTCCCGTGTTACGACCTGATTGCTGAAGGGTACAGCGGCGTAATGGATCTCACTGGCGAAGCCGACAGTCCCCCGCAGAAAGTAGGCACGCCGGCCGCCGATCTTATTTCGGGCATGGACGCCGCGATGGCGACCCTGGCTGCGCTGTTCGAGCGTCAGAAGTCCGGCAACGGACATCAAATTGATATCGCGATGGTCGACAGCATGACGCGCTTCATGTCGCCGCGCATCCTGCCTTACTTAGGCTCCGGTGAAGTGCCCACACGCACTGGTGCCAGGGATAGCGTGATCGCCGTGTATCAGGCGTTCGACACTCAGGATAAACCGCTTACCCTCGGCCTCGGCAACGATGCAATCTGGCAGCGTTTCTGGCAGGCGGTTGGCCAGCCGGCCAAAGGCGACGATGCGCGCCATGCGAGCAACGCGGACCGGCGCGCGGATCGAGCTGCAATCGTGGCGGATATCGAAGCCATCCTGCGCACCAAACCGCGCGACGAATGGCTCGAAATTTTCAAGCAGGCGAAGGTGCCGGCGGGACCGGTCAACAGCGTTGACGACCTCGCGCGAGATCCGGAATTACTTGCGCGCGGATTGTTATACACCGCCGAGAGTGGCGGGCGGCGCGTGCCGCAGGTCGGGCTTGGCATCGGGATCGACGGCGTGAATTCAACTTATCGTACAGCGCCACCCAGGCTTGGCGAACATACTTCGGCTGTGTTGCGCGATTGGCTTGGCTACGATATCCAGACGGTGGCGGCTTTGCGCCTGCAGAAATTGATTTGATGAAGCAGTAGCCACAGAGGACACAGAGCAGTGCCAGAAAATAGACGAGGAGCATGGTTTAAAATTCTGCTTCGCAGCAGCGCGCAACGCGCGCTGCGTGCCAGCAAATCCCTCCCTTTTAAAAGTGATGACCGTCATGATATTCGAAACGATTTTATACAAAGAAGAGGGTCCGATTGGCTGGCTGACGCTGAACCGGCCGGACGACGGCAACATGTTTACGGCGCAGATGTGCTACGAGATTCGCGACTGCATCAACGAGATTCGCCGCGAAACCCGCACTCGCGTACTCGTCATTACCGGCGCCGGCGATAAATTCTTCTGTATTGGTGGACGCAAAGATGGTCTCGAAGACAGCACGCTGTACGCGGGTATGCTGCCGACCCTCGAGATTTACGAGAGCATCGATCGCCTGCAGAAACCGGTGATCGCGGCGGTCAACGGTTTTGCGGTCGGCGGCGGCCAGGTGCTGCAGGTGATGTGCGAC
>JANYCE010000195.1 GCA_025360445.1 Betaproteobacteria bacterium | reverse complement strand
GATGCGCTTCATGTCGTCGAGGATGGTCGCGCTCGTTTTCAATTCGACGAAGAGCACGTCGGCGCCCGCTTTACGGAAAGTCTGTACGCGGTTGATCGCATCGTCGAGCCCATGGCCCGCTGCCGAATCGGTGCGCGCGATAATGATGAAATCCGGATCGCTGCGCGCAGCAACCGCCGCCTCAATTTTTTTAGCCGCTTCGGCGAGTTCGATCACCGGCCGCGAGCCGGGTAAATGCCCGCAGCGCTTCGGTGCAACCTGGTCTTCGATGTGGATTGCCGCCACGCCTGCGGCTTCGTATTCGCGCACCGTGTGGCGAACATTCACCGCGTTGCCATATCCCGTGTCGGCATCGCAGATCAGCGGAATGTTCACGCACGCTGCCGCGCGATGCGCGTGCTGGGTGAAGAGGGTCAGATCGACCAGACCGACATCCGGCTTGCCGAGCAAAGACGCGGACACGCCGTTACCCGTCATATAGACGGCTTCAAAGCCCGCCTGCTCGACGAGACGCGCGCCGAACGCGTCGTAGATGCCTGGCGCCACGAGCAGCGGCCCGCTCGCAAGGCGCGCGCGCAGGCGCTGACGCGGTGTGGCCGGTATTGCACTCATTGTTTTGCTTTCATTGTTCACATTCATCGTTCCACCTTTATCGTTCTATGCCAAGTTTCTTTTTCACGGAATCGAGTTCCTGTATGTCTTTTAAAAGTTGCGCCCTGAAATCATCGGGCCCCATGAACCCGTCGAGCTGGGTGACCTGATCGAGATAGGCTTTCCACTCGGGCGTCTGCTGCGCCTTCTGGATGGCGGCCACCAGTTTGTCGAGTACGGGTTTCGGCAAGCCGGCTCTGCCCATGATTCCGCGCCACTGATAGCGCACGACATTCCAGCCGCGCTCCTTGTAGGTCGGCACATCGGGAAAATCTGCGAGGCGCTTTTCAGATGACACGGCGAGCACTCGCACCTTGCCGGAAGCGATGAAGGGCTTGACGTTGCCCGGGTTGGTCGCTGCTGCGTCGACATGCCCGCCGGCCACCGCCAACAGTGCCGGGCCCCCGCCCTTATAAGCAATCCAGTTCACCTTGATTTTCGCGACTTCCGAAAACACTTCCCATGCAACACGGTGTGAGCCCATCTGGAACGGGCCGCCCACATTAAATTTTCCGGGATTCTGGCGCGCGTATTTGACGAATTCGTCGATGGTCTTGAACGGGATCGACGTTGGCACGATGAGGCCATACGGATCGATCTGCGATCGCGCGATCATCTGCAAGTCGTCAGGCTTAAAGTTCGCATTCGGCTCGCCGAATAACGACGCGAGCGTCAACGTGTTGGCAGCTATCAGATAGCCATCGGCCGGCGCTTTGATCAACTGGTTGACCATGATGATGCCGTCGGCGCCGGTGCGATTTTCGACAATCAAGTTCTGCCCGAGCTCTTTGGTCAGCAGCTTGGCCATCATGCGCGCGAACAGATCGACCGGCGAACCGGGTTCCGACCAGCACATTATGGTGACCGGACGCGTCGGGTACTCTTGAGCCACCGCGACGAACGGCGACAGCCCCAGCACTGCAAGCAGCAAAAATTGTATTCGAATAAAGCAGCCCATCTGTATCAGCATTAATTTCTCCTCGTTATTCCCTTCCCCTTCAAGGGGAAGGCTGGGAAGGGGATGGGTCAGTCAGATAAATATAGAGCGCCACTACTTTTACGTTGAGGCACTCACTTCGAAATGATAGCGGCCGATTTTGGCGTCATCGAGCACGACCCCGAGCCCGGGACCGGCCGGCAAAGCGATGCTGCCCGCGGTCAGGTCGAGCTTGCTGGTCACGATATCGTCTGAGGTTTTTAGCGGGCCCACGCATTCAAGGCCGTCGATCACATTATTGGACGTCGCCGCGCACATGATTTCCGCCATCGTGTTGATGCCGAGCCCGAAGCCGTGACCGAGCACGCAGCGAATGCCCGCGGCTTCGGCGGTCGCAATCATGCGCCGCGTATTGAGGAAGCCGCCCTGCTTCATCACCTTCACTTTGACGATGTCGGCGGCGTCATTCCGAATGATGTTTATGAGGCTCGCATGATCGAGCACCGATTCATCCGCCATGATCGGGATGCCGCCTGCTTCGCGGCGCACGCGCGCCATGCCTTTAATGTCGTCCCACGGCACCGGCTGCTCGAACAACTGCAGTTTGTACGGCAGCATCATGTGCGCGAGCTTAATCGAGGTGTCTGCGTCGTAACCTGCGTTCGCGTCGATGCGCAGGTTGAAGTCAGGACCGACCGCCTCGCGAATCGCTTTGACGCGATCGCGGTCGGCCTCTATATTGCCGCCGACTTTTATCTTCGCCGATTTGAAACCGCGCTTCTGCCACGACACGGTTTCGGCGGCAGCTTCATCCGGCGGCAGAATGCCGATCCACGCGTTGAACATCAGACGGTCTTTCACCGCGCCACCGAGGTAGGTGTACACCGGCACGCCGCACACGCGCGCGGTGAGATCGACGCACGCCATTTCGATTGCGGCCTTCGCATCGTAATAGCCTTCGACCGCCGGCTCCAGTTTTTGCAGAATTCGATGCACATTGGTCGGGTCCATGCCCACGACCAGCCCGGCGAGTTTGGTCCGCAGCATTTCCAGGCTGTCTTCAATCGTTTCCTTCGAATATCCCGGCGATGGATCGATGTTGCCGAGCCCCACCGCACCGCCGGTCGCGGTGATGCGTACTACCGCGCTTCTCTGAATCGACTTGCTCTTGTAAGCGTTTTTGTATTCGCCGACGAGCGGGATCGCCACGCCAAACACTTCGACACGTTCTATTTTTATCATGTGAGACTCCAGTCAGGATGTTTCTGCAGGTAAGCGATGAGGCCGCCTTCGGCGAGAATGCGTTGCACTGCCGGCGGCAACACCGCGACGGCACGTTTAATGTTTCGCGACGCCACGGCCACCTGGCCGAGCGTCAGATCGACTTCGATTCCGTCGCCGTCAGCGATGCCGTCAATAGCGCATTCAATGACCGGCAGGCCGTTGTTGATCGCATTGCGAAAGAACTGGCGCCCGAACGCCGGCGCGACGATTCCCGCAACGCCCATTAACTTCATGATGTGCACCGCCTGTTCGCGCGAAGAGTTGATGCCGAAATTTTTGCCGGCGACGATTAAATCGCCCGCCTTGAAACGCGCTGCGAAACCCGGCGCCACGTTGTCGAAGGCGTGCTGCGCAATGTATGCGCTGTCCTTGCCGGGCAGATATTTGCTCGAGCAATTGATGTCGGTATTGATTTCGGCGCCGATCAACCGTGCGTTACCTTTAATATTCGTGTTCATGCGTCGCCTTTTGAATGAGGCACGACAATTTTCGTATCGAGTGCCGGCAACCGAGTCTGATTCACGCCGCTCTCCACTGCCCGCCCGCGACATCCCGCGGATCGGTAATTGTCCCGGTCAACGCCGAAGCCGCCACCGTCGCCGCCGAGCCGACCCAGATTTCTGATTTCGAATTGCCGAGCCGCCCTTTAAAATTGCGGTTGGCGGAAGAAATCGCGACGTCGCCGTCGCCCATGATTAAGTGACCGGTAATATTGACGCAGGTGCCACAGCCCGCCGCTTCGACGGATGCGCCCGCTTTCGTCAACGCTTCAATCAAGCCTTCGCGCGCCGCACTCAAATAAACCTCGCGGGAGGCCGGCGTCACGATCATGCGCACACCCTTGGCGATGTGCTGACCTTTGAGGATCGCCGCCGCCTGGCGGATATCGTCGAGACGGCCGTTGGTGCAGGTACCGATCAGCGCGAAATTTATTTTCTGGCCTTTGACTTCGGGCACGCCGACCACGTCGTCGATCTGGTGATTGCGTGCAACCTGCGGGGCGAGAGTGGAGGCGTCGATCTCAATGCGCGCAGCGTAAACCGCGTCTGCATCCGCTTTGACGGGCCGCGGTGCGCGCGCTCCGTGCGCTTTCAACCAGGCAAATGTTTTTTCGTCGGCTTCAAGCAGCGCCGCCTTGGCGCCTAACTCGGCGGCGTGATTCGACAAGGTCATGCGATCGTCGATTTCCATCGCAGCGACCGCCGACCCCGTGTATTCAAGTGCTTTGTAGTTCGCACCTTCCGCGCCGAGGCGTCCAAGCATTGTCAGCGTTATGTCTTTGGCCCACACGCCGGGCTGCAGCCGGCCCGTCAGTTCGATGCGGATTGTCTCCGGTACCCGGAACCATAATTTGCCGGTCATCATGACCGCCGACAGGTCGGTGCCTTCAACGCCGGTGCCAAACGCGTTGAACGCGCCATAGGTAACCGAGTGCGTATCGGTGCCGACGATCAGATCCCC
>JANYCE010000192.1 GCA_025360445.1 Betaproteobacteria bacterium | reverse complement strand
TGGAGACAGACTCTAAGCAACTACGCGGCCCGGGGCGAACTGGATTTCATAGAGCCGCGCATAAATTCCGCCGGCCGCGAGCAATTCTCGATGCGTGCCCGTTTTGGCGATGCGCCCCTGGTCGAGCACGATGATGCGGTCGGCTTTTTCGATCGTCGACAGCCGGTGCGCGATCACGAGCGTCGTGCGGCCGCGCATGAGCGTTTCAAGCGCGGCCTGTACATGGCGCTCGGATTCCGAATCGAGCGCCGAGGTTGCCTCATCGAGAATCAACACCGGCGCGTTCTTGAGTAAAGCGCGCGCGATCGCGAGGCGCTGGCGCTGACCGCCGGACAATTTGACGCCGTTCTCGCCAACCAGCGTGTGCAGTCCCTGCGGCATCGCGCGAATAAATTCCATCGCGTGCGCCGCTTCGGCGGCTTTGACAATGTCCGCCTCGCTGGTGTCGCGCATCACGCCATAGCCGATATTCGCCGCGACACTGTCATTGAACAGCACGACGTCCTGGCTCACGAGCGCGATGTTGGCGCGCAAGCTAGCGAGCGTCAGAGCTTCGAGATCGTGGCCGTCGAGCAGGATGCGCCCGGCAGTCGGCCGATAAAATCGCGGCACCAGATTGGCGAGCGTGCTCTTGCCGCCACCCGACGCACCGACCAAGGCGACGGTTTCAGCCGGGTGGATCGTCAGCGTGATGGCCTGCAGCGCCGCGCGTTCCGCATTCGCGTACGAAAATGTCACGTGTTCAAAGCGTATTTCGCCGTCCACGCGCGTGATCGCCGTGCGTCCTTGGTCGCTTTCGCCAGGCTGATCGATCAGCTCGAAGACGCTCTCGGCGGCAGCGAGCCCGCGCTGCAAAGGCTCGTTGACGCTGGTGACGCGCTTTAAAGGTGCGGTCAGCATCAGCATCGCCGTGACGAACGAAACAAATTCGCCGACCGTAATTTCGTTGGCGCTCGATTGCTGGGTCGCGAGATAAACAATGGCTGCGAGGGCGAAACCCGCCAGCAATTGCACCACCGGCACGCTCGCGGCGGCAGCGGTCGTCTGTTTCATCATAAACCGGCGCACATGATTCACCTGTTCGCCAAAGCGCATGGCCTCGTAGCGTTGGCCGCCGAACAACTTGACCACTTTGTGACCCTCGATGGTCTCCTGCAGCACCTGCGTTACGTCGCCCATCGTTTGCTGCACCGAACGGCTGCTCATGCGCAGGCGCACGCTGATCAGACGCACGACGCCGACGATCAGCGGCGTCATCACGAGTGCCAACAATGTCAGCTTCCAGTTGAGCCACAGCATGTAGACGAGCAGGCCGACCAATGCCACCGAATCCTTGAATATCACGGTTAGCACGCTGGTGCCGGCGGCCGTCACCTGCGTTACATCAAACGTGAGCTTGGAGATCAGGTTGCCGCTGGCATGATCGTCATAATAAGGCGTCGGCAAGTCGAGCAGTTTGCCGAACATTGCTTCGCGCAGATCCATCACAAGTTTGTTGCCGACCCAGTTGATGCTGTAGGCGGCGGTGTATTCGGCGGCCCCGCGCACCGCGACTACCGCAATGATGATTGCGGGCATCCAGCGCATCAACGACTGGTCTTTGTATACGAAGGTGCCGTCAAGCAGCGGTTTCATCAAGGCGGGCAACGCGACTTCCGTTAAGCCCACCATCACCATGCCGAACAGCGCCAACGCGAACACGCGCCAGTAAGCGGCCACGTACTTCAACAGCCGGAAATACAATTTCGAACTGGTCATTTGTTGCATGGGCGCAACGATAGCAAAGTTGACCTATAAAAGAAAACGGCGCCACGGTTGCGCGCGGCGCCGTTCCGCACGAAGTGCAGGTGTTATTTGAATGCGTACTCGAGCGTAACCGCCCCGTTGATTTCCGGCAGCGGATAGGCGTTGTAGCGATCGGCCGCGGCGACCTGGTTGCTGCGCACCGCGTAGTTGAAGTATTTGCGGTTGAACAGATTGTTGACCCCCGCCGACAGTCGCCATGGGCCCTGCTCGTGCGCGAGTTTCAAGTCGACCACCGTGTACGCAGGTATGGTCACGCCCAGCGTATTGGCCTCGTCGTTATCCATGAACTGGCTCGCGACATACGTTGCGGCGACATTGAGGCGAGTCCGCGCCGCGAAAGCCCATGATGCAGTCACGCTGGCCTTGTGCTGCGGCACGAGCGGCACGTGTTTGCCGGCGATTACGACGTTGGAAAAGAACGCGCCGAAGCCCCCCCCGCCCGGCAAGGTGCCCTCGCGAAAACGCGCATCCATATAGGTGTACGCGGCACCGACTATCAGCGTCTCGTGCGCTTTCCAGCGTCCGTCGAGTTCGAGTCCGCGGCGGCGCGACGGCGGCAGATTGGTGTTGCCGATGCCGGCGGAGAATGCGTCGAGATGGACTTCATCGGTGACGTTGATATTAAAGACGGTCGCACGCAGGTTGCCGCGCTTATCCTTCATCTCTATCCCGAGTTCGGTCGACTGGTTGATCTGCGGGCGCAACAACTGGAATTGCGCGGTGAACGCTGGCGTCGTCTCGTACGTTTCGTCGACATTTGCGAAGCGGTAACTGCGGCCGAATTTACCCACCAGGGCGAGCGAGGGCGCCGCCTGATAGCGCATGCCCAACTCGTAAGCGTAGACCGACGTCGATTGGGAGGCCGTCGGTGCGCCCGAGCCGAATGCGCCGCCCGGCGCGGTCGGATCATAAACATCGTTCGCGTTGATTTTGAAACCCTCGCTGCGCCAGCCCGCCACTACCGTTGCCTTTTCCGTGAGACGGGTAGTGTTGTGCGCATAGAACGCACGCGTGTCCTGGGTTGCAGAGATGCTGTTAATCGGCTGCGCGATCGCTACGGTCGAAATCGATTTGCGCAACCGGTAATCCCAGCGATACTGGTCGTAACCAACCACCAGCGTATTGTCCTTACCGAACACCGGTTGCGCGATGCGCAACCGCGGCGTGAACGACCACACATTGAGGTCGGTGACTCGGTAATCGGGAAAGCCGCCGAAATCGAAGTACGCGGTCTGCTGCTTGTCGCGATAGCCGGCGCCAAGGATGAACTCCCCGAACGGGACGCGCTGCCGCCAGTCGAGCAGCACCTGGTCACCTTTGCGTTGCGCGTAATCGAGCGGGGTGGCCGCCCCGCGACGATTGGTTTCGAGCAGATTGATTCCGGCGCTGGGCTGCACCATGCGCGCGCCGGGCAGGCGTATGCCCTGGTTATCGTTGCTCGCCTTGATGGAAATTTCGCCGCTATCGGTCAGCCAGCGGAAGTCCGCGAGCGCATTGCTTTGCCGGTTGCGATTGTTGTCGCGATAACCGCGCGAATCGAAGTTGCTGGCGGTGAAATTGACGCCGGCACGCGCACCCACGAGATTGGCGTTGAATTGCCCTTCGAATGTGTCGTAGGAACCCGCGCGCCCGGACAAGGTTGCCGTGCGCCCTCCCGCTACCGGCGAGCGCGTGATGATGTTGATGACGCCGGCGCTCGCGCCATCACCGTACAGCACCGCTCCGCTGCCGCGCACGATTTCGATGCGCTCAATCGCGGCGAATGGAATTGCCGACCATTGCACGCCCGACAAATCGATATCGCCCAAGCGCCGGCCGTCGAGCAGGATCAGCGTGTTCTGCCCGCCGGTGACGCCGAAGCCGCGCATATCGACGGTGGTAGTCGCCGCATTGTTGCCGAAGAAATCCTGTACCGTGATGCCTGCCTGTTCGGACAATAAATCCGGCAGGGTCTTGGCGGTGCTGTTTTTGATGTCTTCGGCGGTGATGACTGTTACGTTGACCGGCGTGTCCACGTACTTGTCGACGAAACGCGTCGCGGTCACGACGACTTCATCAGCGACTGTTACCGGCAACTGCTGCTGCGCATACCCCGGTGATGCTGCGCTTAACGAACCAGTTAAAACCAACGACGCTAAAAACCTGCGACGGGAATTGAAAAACGATTGCATGATATTTCCTCGAGTTAACGCACGCCCGCCGCGTACGGAATTGCTACAGGAAGGAAATACCAAGGGGAAACATTCGCCGGACCAAAGCGGTACGCGAATGCCGCTTCCCCGCGGCATTACCTTACCCAGTGGTTCGAGGCCGGTCTACGGGCTTGTGAGATTTGGCGCGCCGCCTTCCCGGGCTGTTACGCCCAGTGGCTAAGA
>JANYCE010000165.1 GCA_025360445.1 Betaproteobacteria bacterium | reverse complement strand
GCGAACGGCAGGCAAAACGACAGACGTGCCGTCCCGGTTGAAGTCATTGTGTCTGTCACCGCACAATGATCTGTACGGAGTCGCACATATTTCAGTTGAACGCTGCACGTGCGATCGGAGTCATAACGGTATCGCATACATAAAAACCGATTTCTTATGACTTACCGTCTGGCGATGCTTTTGGCAATTTCGACTCTTGCCGCCGGCTGTGCTGCCGAGCCGCGTCAGGAGAATGTTTCTCCATCCACGATGGGACTTGGCGATATGCAGCGGCGCGACCCGCTGCTCGACGCCCGGTGCAGGGTGCCGTGTTCAATCTCGCCGGGTCCCGGTTGCTGCTGATATAAATTTATCGGAGGATTTGCTATGAACCTGACCGCCGCATCATTGGTTGCATTTTTTACGGTTGTTGCGCCCGCTGTCCTGGCGCAGACGACTAACCGCAATTTAAGTGTTCCGGACGCTAACCCGGCGTGCATGGAACGCAATGGTGTCGATTGCGTCCTGAAAAGCGATGTCGTTGCGCCCCGCGTTACTGCGCCGCCCTCCGGGGTTACTCCGCCGGTAACGACTACGTCGCCGGCTACCCCGCCGACGATTATCATTTCGCCATCGGCGACCCGGCCACTGTCCGGTGCGACAGGCGGCACGGCGTCCGACACGACTGCAACGTCAACGTCGCCATCGAACCCTGCGTCGGGTTCAGGCTCCAACACCTCCACGGGGCAGGGCGGAGTTTCAACCCCGGGAACCGCGCCGTCCGGCGCCGGCAGCGTGCGCCGTTAGCGAAGTCTGCTGGCGGGCCCCGGCGATCTTGCCGGGAGATAGCGTGCATTGTTTTTAGTGCGCACGCCGCGAAGCTGAGGGATCAATGGCCAGCCGCCACAAATGCGCTGAATCCAGCCATCAATTTGCGCAGGTGCGCGAGCACCGCTTCATCGGCGATTTCACCCGCCTCGTTGAACACGCTGTCCGCGCGCACAACCATCAGGCGGTCGCCGAACCACGGCCGCGTGCCGAGCAGGCGCAGCACCGGCAACCATGCCTGCTGCGAGAGGATAGTGCCGAAGTTGCCGGGTGAGGCCCCGATTACGGCGACCGCCCGGTTGCCCCACACGCGGGTTACATCGGAGGCTGGGCGCGTCAGCCAGTCAATTGCATTCTTGAATACACCCGGCATGCTGTTGTTGTATTCGGGCGTAACCAGCAACACGCCATCGCTTTCCATGACCTGCGTTTTTAATTTCTGCACGGCGGGCGGCAACCCGGACGAGTCTTCAAGGTCGCCATCGTAGAGCGGGATCCCCTTGATCGTGCCAATCTGAAAATCGATCCCTTCCGGCGCCAGCTTCGCCGCCTGATTCAGGAGCATCGTGTTGAACGAGCCCTGGCGCAAACTGCCTGATATGCCGAGAATTTTTGTCATCGCTATGGCTACGGTTCACTCGCGGGAGAGGTGCGTATCTACTGCACTGCATCGGCAACATTTATTTGACCGCGCTTACTGCCCGGTGTTCACCGCATAGCCGTTGAAACCCGGTTTTTTACGTGTCTCGCGCTTCGAGCAACGTATGCGCCTTGACGGTGATCAGCCACCTTTGGATGTTTTTTGAAAATCACTTTAAAACAGCGCTGGCCTCGGCGGCCGCAATCAAAGCGTCGGCATCCTTAGGCAATAGAAATTTATGCGCTACCGTGTTGGCTGCAGCTTTAAGCACCGCCGCGACATACCGGCACGTTCAATAGACTTGGACATGCGGCACCCTCCCCGAAAAAATAATTACTTTATAGCCTGCGCAACCCGCGTGTTGGCTAGTTCGAGGCGTTCAACCAGGGTGCGCACGATCGCGCGCGTGAAGTGTAGCTGGCAGCCTTCGCTCATGCCTTCGATTTCGGCGCTGCCGAATTCAGCGACGACTGATTCGGTGAGCGATTCGACTGTCGCCTGGCGCAGTATGCCTTCGCGGATATAGCTCATCTCGCCGATGCATTCGCCCGCACCGATGAGATTGAGCGGGCGTCCCTGCCGCATCGCTTTCGCCTGTCCTTTAGCAAGGAAAAATAAACTGTTTCCCGGCTCGTTTTCACGGATGATCGGGCTGCGCGCAGGCAGCCGCTTCCAGTTGCCCGCATGCACGAGTTCCCAAATCTGACCGTCATCGAGTTTGTTCAGCATTTCGACACGGCGCAAAGATTGAAAGCGCTCGCTGTCGCTAATCGTTTGTTGATAGACAGAAAGCTTGCCGACCTTGACGAGTTCGAGCGCGATGTCCGCCCACGAGCCAAAGCGCGCTGCCGGTGATTTGGCCAGCGCCGTCATGATTACGCCGTCGAGCGCTTTCGGCAATTCGGGGCGTACCAGCGTGGGTGCGATCGGCGTGTCGTTCATAATGCGATCGAGCATCGCGGGCACCGTGGCCGCCGGGAACGGGCGCGCGCCGGTGAGAAGTTCATACAACACGATGCCGAGCGAGAACATGTCGCTCTGATGCGTGAGCGTTGCGCCGGAAATCTGTTCCGGTGACATGTACGCCGGCGAACCGACGTTCATGAGACTCGTAATATCGCTGCGGCGCAGAAAGGCGGCGCCGAAATCCATGATTTTGACGTCGGTGTTCCTGACCACCATG
>JANYCE010000145.1 GCA_025360445.1 Betaproteobacteria bacterium | reverse complement strand
CTGCTTGCGATGCAGGACACGCCCGAGATGATGACTGCATGGCAGGCGAGTGAGGAAGAAGCGAGGCGGCATGGCGTGTTCGGCACGCCGACCTATGTCTATAACGGCACTTTGTTTTGGGGCCAGGACCGGCTTGAATTCCTCGATGATGCGTTGTCCGTCTGATTGACGGCACGTTTTTATTTTTTCCGGAGCGAAGAAAGGCAACGAATCATGCAACGCAAGGACATCAAGATTCAGGCCAGCGGCGGCGGCGAGTTTGATTGCTACGTAGTGACGCCTGATGCAAATGACGCAGTGCCGGCCATGGTGCTGGCATCGGCAATTCACGGCGTGGATGAAGACCTGCGCGCGATTGCCGACGAGTTTGCGGGGCATGGCTACGTGGTCGCAGCGCCCGATCTTTTCTGGCGCTCGGTGCCAGGCCCTTTGGCGCGCGACGATCCGCGCTCGCCGGGACGCGGTCAACCACGGCCGGAAAAAATCAAGGCCGGCGAGGCAGACATGGCCGACACGCTTGCGATGCTAAAGAAGAGCGAGCCGAAATTTAACGGGCGCGCGGCCGCCATGGGTTTTTGCTACGGCGGTCCGTTTGCGATCCTCGGCCCCAAGCGTCTTGGTTATGCGGCGGGTGTTTCATGCCACGGCACGCAACTCGGCGATTTCATCGACGAACTGGAAGGCATGACGAAGCCGCTGTGCATCATCTGGGGCGACAAAGACCACGCCGCTCCGCCGCCGGTGCAGGAGATGTACCGCCAGGTTCCGGCGCGCATGAAAAACGTCGAAGTGCATATCTTTCCCGGCATCGAGCATGGCTACATGATGCCAAGCGCACCGGCGTACAGTGCGAAGACACGCGAGTTTTCGATGGAAAAAGCGTTAAAAATTCTGGCAGGGTTGCGGGGTTAATTCGGGCGCGTCTAGCGCCAATTCACTCCTTCCCCTTCAAGGGGAAGGAAGGGATGGGGATGCGTGTTATGGGTGTTACGCCGGTTCCATCCCTGATTTTCGAATGGCGCCGGCTGCCGCGGGCGACCGGATGAAGTCGACCCATGCGCGTGCCGCGACCGCTTCACGCGCACTTTTCTGCAGGCCGGCACAAAAAATTGTGATGCGCTGGATCTCGTCGGGCAACGGACCGATAAAATCGATGCCGGGCACGGGCAGCAATTCGCTGACCTGCTGAAACGCAATTTCTGCTTCACCGCGCGCGACTACCGCACCGGACGGCTCGCCTTTGACCTGTCGCGATTTCGCTTTTAATTCGGCGGCAATACCCAGGCGCTCGAAAAGCTGCAGGATGTAAACGCCGCTCGGGCCCGTCGAAAACGCGATTGCTTTAGCAGCCAGCAATGCGCGTTTCAGCGCATCCGCCGAAGAAATGTCCGGACGCGGCGCGCCGGCGCGCACTGCAACGCCCACGCCGGATCGCGCGAGATCGACTTTGCTGGCCGCCGCTATGCGGCCGCATTTGATCAGCTCATCGATGTCGCTCGACTGCATGATGACGAGATCGCTGATTTCACCGTCCTTGACGCGTTTCAGCAAATCGACGCCCGGCACCCAGCGCGTCGCGATGGTGTGTCCACTGGCCTGCTCGAAGGCGGGCACGAGTTCGAGATAGGCCGGCTTGATTGCGGCCGACGACATGACTTCGATTTGAGTTGCCATGTTCAGCGCGGCTTCTTCAGGTATTCGGCGTTTACGCAGTTCGCGAGTGTGCCGTCACGCAAGTAGTCATACGCGGTTTCAATCGCTTTGCGCCGCAGATCGGCGAGCGAGTCGCGGCTGAAAAATGCCGCGTGCGGCGTGAGCAGAACGCGACCCCGAATCCACGGCTCGTTAGCCTGCCAGGCGGCAACGAGCGGATCGTCGGTGGACGCGGGCTCCTTCGGCAATACGTCGAGACCAACCGCGCCGAGCTTGCCGCTTTTCAAGCCAGCCAGTAAAGCGGCGGTGTCACAGATCGGTCCGCGCGCGGTGTTAATGAGAAAGGCGCCCGGCTTCATCGCGGCCACCGCCGCATCGTCGATCATTGCGCGAGTCGAGTCGTTTAACGGCGCATGGATCGTCACGACGTCAGCCATTCCGAGCAACTCATTGAGCGTGCGCGCACGCGTGAAGCCGAACGCGAGCTCTGAACCATTTGGCAACACCGGATCGTAGAACGCGACGTTCATGCCGAATGCGCGCGCGCGCAGTGCGGACGCGGTGCCGATGCGTCCCAGGCCGATGACGCCGTAGCAGGCGCCGCGCAGCCGGCGCGCGGTCACGTTGTGCACGTGCGTCCACCCGCCTTTGAGATCGGTGCGCAGTGCAGTGTCGAGCGCCGCGATGCCGCGCGCGAACGTCATCATGATCGCGACCGCAGAATCAGCCACTTCCGTGGTGCCGTAATCGGGCACGTTGCACACCGCGATGCCGGCATCGCCGCACGCTTTCAGATCGACTACGTCGAAACCCACTCCGTTGCGAACGACGATGCGCGTGCGTTTGATATGCGCAATGACCTTGGCGTCGATCGGCACGAAGCGCGTGATGATCGCGTCGCAACTCTCCCACGCTTTGAGTTCGACTGCTTCGAAGCGGTCCTTGCGTGCATTGACGAGCACGGTGTCGGCACCCGCGACTTCGCGTTCGATGTCGAGTGGATCGGAGCGGCTATCGGGAAACAGAATGTTGAAAGGCACGGCGGTTTTCCTTTAATAGATTATGTCGGTTAAAACTTCTTCGCGCAATGGTTTGCCGGGAGTCTCAGCGCTCGGGCAGCGGAATGAATTCCGTTTCGTCAGGCACCGGCGGGTAATCTCGATCGCGCCAGCGCTGTTTGGCCGCTTCGATAAGATGCTGCGAACTTGCAACAAGGTTCCACCAGATGATGCGGCCACCGTCCATCAGCGCACCGCCAAGCAGCATCACCCGGGCCGGCGTTGCAGCGCGAAACTTCACAGTGCAGTCAGCGCTGAACACCGACATGTGGTGTGGCGCGGCGTCGACGCCGTCGATGGTCACTTCCCCCTCGACGATATACGCGGCGCGCTGCGCATGTTCCGCCGGCAATTCGAACATCGAGCCAGCTCTCATTTCAACTGCAAGGTAGAACATCTCTGAAAAAGCAGGCGTCGGTGCGCGTTGACCATATGCCGTGCCGGCGATTAATCGCATTTCCACGCCCGGCCGGACGATCAGTGGCAAGTTTGCCTTGGGCACATGCGTGAAAGACGGTGCGGTCTCTTCGTGCGCCTTGGGTAACGCGACCCAGGTTTGTATGCCGTGCATACGTCGTGCGCGCGGGCGTTCTTCTTCCGGCGTGCGCTCGGAATGCACAATGCCGCGACCGGCCGTCATCCAATTGACGTCGCCGGGCGAGATTCGCTGCACGGTCCCCAGGCTGTCGCGATGCAAAATATTTCCTTCGAACAAATAAGTCACCGTGGCGAGCCCGATGTGCGGATGCGGCCGCACGTCGATGCCGCTTCCCGGAGCGAAGTCAGCCGGCCCCATGTGATCGAAGAAAATAAACGGCCCGACCATGGTGGTCGGAAACGCGGGCAGCAGGCGCCGCACGGCGAAATCACCCAAGTCTTTAGTCTGAGGGACTAAAACGGTAGACGTGTAAGCCGTCATGGCGACACCTATTGAGCGGAAGTGAAAATACCGGACACGACCTGAGTGTCGTTCGGTCTGTAGATTTTCGACCAAGAACTCCGACGTGCTATTGCGATGGAATACCCGCCTCTTTGGCGGCTTTGCGATAGCGCGCGATTTCACGCGGCAGCAGGTCCGCGATTTGCGCCGGCGTCGCTACCCACGCTTCAGCACTTTCGTTGTCCAAAAATTTTTTCATCTCGGGTCCGGCCAGGCTTTTATTGACCGCCGCATTGATAAAATTAAGACGCTCCGCCGGCATGCCCGCCGGTGCGAACAAGCCCCACCATAATTCGTATGAGTAGCCAGGGACGCCGGCTTGCGCAATCGCCGGTAAGCCGGGCAGCAGCGCAGACGGCTTTTCGCTAGTGACCCCCAGCGCGCGCACGCGACCCGCTTTTAATTGTGGATTCACCGCTGCCGCACTCGCGATCACGATCTCCACCTCGCCAGAGGCGAGCGCTGTCATTGCCAGCGAGATGCCTTTGTACGGAATATGCGTGAGCTCGATGCCGGCGGCCGTCGCGAACAACGCGCCGGAAAAGTGATTATTGCCACCGGCGCCGGACGATGAATAGTTAAATTTGCCGGGATTTTTTTTCACCAGCGCCACCAGTTCCTTCACCGATTTCGCGGGGATCGACGGGTGTATGACGAGCACCATCGGCGCCCGCGCAATCATCGCCACCGGAATGATCGCCTGAGCCGGATCGAACGGCAGCTTCTCGCGCACTGCTGCGGTCGCGGGGTATGAAGAGGTATGCCCGAGCAACAGATAGCCGTCAGGCTCGGCCTTGGTTGCGATCTCGGTGCCGATCATGCCGCTGGCGCCGGGCCGATTGTCAACGATGACGTTCTTACCCCATGCAATGGCGAGTTGCTGAGCGATGCTGCGCGTCATGATGTCGATCGACCCGCCGGGCGTGTACGGCACGATGATCTGCACATTGCGCGCGGGGTACGGCGCTTGCGCTGCGGCATATGGTGCGACAACAATAAGCATCGGCAGGATAAGGCGGGCCCTTAGGCGCATTGTCAGCATGTTTTCTCTCGCGGTGTGGTTACGATGTCGGCACTTTTATGATACATCACGATGCGGTTAATGTTGCTGGCAGGTATAGCGGTAGCGGCTCGATCGGGCTTCAGCTCGATGGCGAAGACTGATTGCCGGCCACCGCAATCCAGGCCGTTTAAGAAGTGACGAACTTGATCAGAGGGCTCTTAACTTCAGGCAGATGAGCCTCTATTAAATACATGACCGTTTGCGAACGCGTGCTGGTGTAGCGCAGGCGCCCCGTTTTTAGACGTAACTGCGCAGAGGGGGCGACCGCGCTACGATTGCAATCATTCGAGCTTGAACCCGCTCTCCTTGACTACTTTAGCCCAGCGCTCTTTTTCCTCGGCAAGCCAGCGGCCGGTTTCCTGCGGACCCGTGGCGAGCGGCGTAGTGCCTTGCGATACCAGCACCTCTCTCACGTCGGGTAATTTGAGTATGCGTGTCACTTCGCTATTAAATTTCGCAATCACCTCCGGCGAAGTCTTGGCGGGTGCAAGTATTCCCTGCCATGAGCCGGTAACAAATCCCGGCAAAGACTCCGCGACGGTCGGCGTATCCGGCAGGTTCGCCAGTCGTTGCGCACTCGACGCCGCGATCAGCTTCAGCTTGCCGGAGTTGATATGCGTCAGCGTCTGCAATATGCCGAGGAACAACACGTCGGCGTCGCCGGTCGCGACCGCATAACTGGTCGCCGCGCCGCCTTTGGTCGGGATATAGACCCAGTTGACGCCGGTACGCTGGGCGAACATAAGGCCCGCGAGGTGCGGCGTGCCGCCGAGGCCGGCCGCGTAATTAAGCTTGCCCGAATTCGCTTTGGCGAGCGCGACCAGTTCCTTGATCGTTTTTGCCGGCACGCTCGGATGAGTCGCGAGCAGGTGTGGCGAATACGAAACCGTCACCACGGGTGTGAAGTCGCGCAGCACATCGAATGCGAGCCTGGAATAGAGAATGGAACTCGTGACGAGATTGCCGAGGTCCGTCAGCATTAACGTGTAGCCGTCCGGCGCGGCGCGTGCCGTCAATTCAGCGCCGATGTTGCCGCCGGCGCCGGTGCGGTTGTCGGCCAGCACCTGCTGTC
>JANYCE010000112.1 GCA_025360445.1 Betaproteobacteria bacterium | reverse complement strand
CTTCGAAATTGCGATTTGACGTTGAGGCACAGCGCTCGCCGGGCGACAACTGGTCCTCGTTCATGCCGAGACACATCGAGCAACCGGGTTCGCGCCATTCGAAGCCGGCAGCGACGAATATTTTATCGAGGCCTTCCTGCTCGGCCTGCCGTTTAACGAGGCCCGATCCGGGCACCACCATCGCGAGTTTGACGTTGCCGGCCACCTTGCGCCCGCGCGCAATATCCGCAGCAGCCCGCAAATCCTCGATCCGCGAATTGGTGCACGCGCCGATAAACACTTTGTCGATCTGAATGTCGGTGATCGGCGTGTTGGCTTTCAACGCCATGTATTTGAGCGCGCGCTCAATGCTTTCACGCTTGGCGGGATTCACTTCTTGATTCGGGTCGGGCACTTTGCCGCCGATCGTCGTCACCATTTCAGGTGACGTTCCCCATGTAACTTGCGGCTCGATGGCCGCGGCGTCGAACTTGACTACTTTGTCGAATAGGGCGCCGTCGTCGCTCTTGAGCGTGCGCCAATGCGCGACGGCCTTATCCCACGTTGCACCGGTCGGCGCGAGCGGCCGGCCTTTTACGTACTCGATCGTCGTCTCGTCGACAGCGACCATGCCGGCGCGCGCGCCTGCTTCAATCGCCATATTACAGAGCGTGAGGCGGGCTTCGACCGACAACGCGCGTATCGTGTCGCCAGCAAATTCGATCGAATAACCCGTGCCGCCGGCAGTCCCGATCTTGCCGATCACCGCGAGCGCGATATCTTTGGCCGTAACGCCCGCGCCGAGCTTGCCTTCGACGAGCACCTGCAATGCCTTGGTTTTTTTCTGCACGAGGCATTGCGTCGCGAGCACGTGCTCCACTTCGGAAGTGCCAATGCCGAACGCGAGGCAGCCGAGCGCACCATGCGTGCTGGTATGCGAATCTCCGCACACAACCGTCATGCCGGGCAGCGTCGCGCCGTTCTCGGGCCCGATCACGTGCACGATGCCCTGCCGCTCGTGCAAAAACGGGAAGTAACTTAACGCGCCCCATTCCTTGATGTTGTCGTCGAGTGTTTCGACCTGCAGGCGCGACACCGGGTCTACGATGCCTTTGTTCCAATCGCGCGTCGGCGTGTTGTGATCCGCGGTGGCGACGATCGAACTCACACGCCATGGCTTGCGGCCGGCGACCTTCAGGCCTTCGTACGCCTGGGGACTCGTCACTTCGTGCACGAGATGGCGATCGATATAAATCAGCGCCGTGCCGTCAGCCTCCTGATGCACCACGTGGTCATCCCACAATTTGTCGTAAAGCGTGCGTGCTGCCATGATTGAATGCCGTTAAGGGTTTCGAGAGCCTAAAATTATCTCATAACGGCTTGGCCCTGCCCATGCGAGGGACTAGTCGGAAGACTCAGGCAAGCCACGCCACAGAATGAGCATGCCGGTGAATGCGCATAGCGCGGCGCCGGCAAACGTAAACACCGCGCCAAAACGCTCCCACGCGTAGCCTGCATAGAGCCCGCCGAGGGTGCCGCCAAGACCAAACGTCAGGCTCGTATAAATTGCCTGACCGCGCGCCTGATTGCGTCCGTTAAAGAAGCGGTGAATGTAGCCGAGCGCGGCCGCGTGGAACGAACCGAACGTTGCCGCGTGCAGCACTTGCGCCAACAAAAGAAGCGCCAGGTTGTCGCCGCCCACTGCGATGATCGCGAAGCGGATAGTGGCGAGCGCAAAACTTGCAATCAGCACCTGGCGCAAACTGAACGCGCGAAAAAGCTGCGCCATCCAGTAAAAAATCGCGATTTCGCAGATGACGCCGAGCGACCATAGCCAGCCGACCGCGCCTTTCGTGAAGCCATAGCCGACCAGATGAATTGAGTAAAACGTGTAATAGGGGCCGTGCGCGACCGCCATCAAAGCGCACGCAACGATCAGGGCGATAACCGGCGGCTGGCGGATGATGTCGGCGATCGAGCTGTGATCATGCGTATGTGCCGTCACCGGCGCTTCCGGCACCAGAAACAGCAGCACCGTAATGCCGGTGAGTATGCCGAGCATGATCCACAGCAACACCCCGATATCCAGCCCGTCAAGCGCGTAGCCGACCGCCAGTACCGCGGCGATGAATCCGATCGAACCCCACACGCGCACCCGGCCGTATTGCGCTGTGTGTTCGCCCAGATGCGACAGAGTTGTGAGCTCGACCTGCGGCAATGCGGCGCTCAGAAAAAAACTCATCAGCAGAATGACCGCATATAACGCTTCAAAGCCGCTCGCCGCAAACAGGCCGCAATACGTCGCGGTGCCGATCAGTGCGCAGACGCGCGCTACGCGCAATCGATGGCCGCCGCGGTCGGCCAGCCAACCCCAGAGATGCGGTGCAAAGATACGCACGAGCTGTGGCAGCGACATGATTGCGCCGATGCCGGCCGCGGCGATGCCAAGCGAACTTAGATAGAGACTGAAATACGGCGCGAATGCGCCAAGGTAGGCGAAATAAAAAAAGTAGGCGCCAGCCAGCCGCCAATACGGAAATTCATGCATGGCGCTACGCCGCGTGCAGCCCGACGCCGCGCGTCACGCTTCTTCGGGGTCCGGGTTCTCGGTCGCAGCTGCGGCGCGCAGTTGCGCGACCACATCGGCAGGCGCCTGCGCGGCGATTTTCGGCGTCGCACATTGGACGTCGCCGTTTTGCGCACGGTGGCGCAAAGCATGGTCCATCAAAGTCAATGCCAGCATCGCTTCGCAAATCGGCGTTGCGCGGATGCCGACGCACGGATCATGGCGGCCGTGCGTCTCGATCGTAGTCGCGCTGCCCGTTTTATCGATCGTGCGGCGCGTGAGTCGGATGCTTGAAGTGGGTTTGACTGCGACATTGACGATCACGTCCTGGCCAGTCGAAATACCGCCAAGTATGCCGCCGGCGTTATTTGTGAGAAATCCGTGCGGCGACATTTCATCCGAATGCTCGGTGCCTTTCTGGCCGATCGCTGCAAAGCCCGCGCCGATCTCGACGCCTTTGACTGCGTTGATGCTCATCATGTTGTACGCGATATCCGCATCGAGCTTGTCGTACACCGGCTCGCCCCAGCCCACCGGCACGCCGGTCGCGATGGTGGTGATTCGCGCGCCAACCGAATCGCCGGATTTGCGCAGCTTGTCCATAAATTCTTCGAGCTGCGCCACGGCCCCTTCGTCGGCCACAAAAAATGGATTGCTATTGACGACGTCCCAGGTTTTGAACGGCACCTCTATCGGCCCGAGCTGCGACAGATAGCCGCGCACCACGATGCCGTATTTTTCATGCAGCCATTTCTTGGCGACCGCTGCTGCCGCGACGCGCACCGCGGTTTCGCGCGCCGACTGCCGGCCGCCGCCGCGATAATCGCGGATGCCGTACTTCTGCCAGTATGTGTAATCGGCGTGCCCCGGACGAAACGTGTCCTTGATTTTCGAGTAATCCTTGCTGCGCGCATCGACGTTGCGGATCAAAAGACTGATTGGCGTGCCGGTTGTCCTGCCTTCAAATACGCCGGACAAAATTTCGACGACGTCATCTTCACGGCGCTGCGTAACGTGGCGCGAGGTGCCTGGCTTGCGGCGGTCGAGATCGAATTGAATATCAGCTTCCGTCAGCGCCATTCCAGGCGGACAACCGTCGACCACGCACCCGATCGCCGGCCCATGGCTCTCGCCGAACGACGTTACGCAAAATAATTTACCGAGAGTGTTGCCCGACATATCTGCCCGATTGATCCGCAAAAATGAACTGCAATTTTAACATAGCGGGCACGCTCGTCGCGGAGGAGCCGGAGTGTATTACTCAAGCATAACGACGCCGAACCGCCAGCAGGAAGAAATAGGTGCCGAACGCGGCGGCCGCGTGTTTTAACGAGTGCCCGCTGATTACATGACCGAGAGCGAACACCTGCTGATCACCGAGCTCCAATACTTTCGCGAGTACATAGGTGGCGAGGACTGCCCAGATAAAACGCGCGGGCCACAATCGAGCCGGGAAAAAAAGCAGGATCAGGGGAATGAGAATGATCGGCAGGAATTGTATGATGAGGTAGGGCCGCAAGTCACCGTGGCCGGCCACTTCGGTGAGGTGCCAGTACACAACTGAACCCACGCCCAGCATTTGGAGCGGGACGAACGACAACCGGCCAACGCG